>CAMNGP010000002.1 GCA_946538495.1 uncultured Candidatus Saccharibacteria bacterium | reverse complement strand
TGTCTAATCTTAAAATCGATGAGCATCGTATTCCGCAAGACGGTCAATTTACGGTTTTAGTTGATGGTCAAGAAATTGATTTACGTATCGCAATTTCTCCAGTCACCTGGGGTGAACAGGTTGTCATCCGTCTACTTGATAAAACTGGCGTGTCGATGGAGATTGAAAAAATGGGCATGACCGGTCGTGCCTTGCGCGATGTCCTGGAGGGAATCAAGCGTCCAAATGGTATGATCTTGACTTCTGGCCCTACCGGTTCTGGTAAATCTACTACCCTCTACGCTCTAATTCAGCAAATCAAATCCGAACAAATCAATATCGTCACACTTGAAGACCCAGTTGAATACAAAATGAATGGTATTAATCAGATTCAAGTCAACGAGGATGCTGGCCTTACCTTCGGCTCAGGCCTACGCTCCATCTTGCGTCAAGATCCAGACGTCATCATGGTAGGTGAGATTCGTGATTCCGAGACTGCAGGTCTTGCTGTGCAGGCCGCCCTTACTGGTCACTTAGTCTTTTCAACTCTTCATACCAACTCTGCCGCCGGCATTTTACCGCGTCTTCTAGATATGGGTATTGAGCCATTTCTTCTTTCATCTACCTTAAATGTAGTAATTGGTCAGCGTTTGGTGCGCCGCATTACCGAAAAACGCGAGATGCATAAATCTTCCGAAATTGAAACCAAAGAAATCAACGCAATCGTCGGCGATATTTTGCCAACCACTAAAGAAGATGTAGCTAAATTTAGTGAAGATTTAGGTTATCCAGATTTGCCAATCAAAAACAACGACCATTACATGTTAGCACGGGGAATCAATTCCAAGGAAACTCCCAATGGTTATTCTGGTCGTACTGGTCTTTACGAAACTATCGTCGTTGATGAAGATATTCAAAAGATGATCATTTCCCAATCTACCGCTGGCGAAATAATGCGTCTAGCAAAGTCCAAAGGCACAGTCACAATGCGCCAAGATGGTGTTTTGAAAGCACTTTCTGGCATTACAACAATAGAGGAGGTAGACCGCGTAGCTAGTGATATCTCATAATGCTTGTGGTATAATAATGATATGCAAAACAGTGGGCAAATTACAAACAACGTCAAAATTGAAACCTTACTTGAAGAATGCGTCAAGCGTAATGCTTCTGATCTTCATATTCAATATGGCCTTCCTCCCATCTTGCGTATCGATGGCGCTCTCACGCCAATTCCCGGCACTCCAGCTCTCAACGAGGAGATGCTTAAAAACCTGATTTTTACAACTCTCGACCAAGAGCAACAAGGTATTCTAATCAAAGATAAAGAATTTGATTATTCATTCGCCTTTGGCGACATTGCTCGCTTCCGTGTAAATGCTTTTCATGAACGTGGTAAGCTCGCCGCGGCTTTCCGTCTCATCCCCAACAAGATTCGGGGAATTAATGACCTTGGCATGCCAGCTATCGTTGAAACTTTTGCCGACTTTCCACGTGGTTTAGTGCTCGTTACTGGTCCTACTGGCTCTGGTAAATCCACTACACTTGCGGCCTTAGTCGATAAAATTAACCGTGAAAAATCTGTCCACATTGTTACTATCGAGGATCCAATTGAATTTACACATAGGTCTCAACGTTCCGTAATCGTTCAGCGTGAAGTTCATTACGATACTTTTAGTTTTGCAGCTGCCCTGCGTAGTGTCTTGCGTGAAGATCCAGATGTCGTATTAATCGGCGAGATGCGCGACCTCGAAACCATTCAAGCCGCCATCACTATTGCCGAAACCGGCCATCTAGTCTTTGCCACTCTACACACCAACTCTGCGGCCCAATCTATCGACCGCATGGTGGATGTTTTCCCGGCGCACCAGCAGCCTCAAGTGCGTACTCAGCTAGCAAATATGTTAATGGCAATCTGTGCTCAGCGTCTTGTGCCAGCCATTGGCGGTGGTCGCGTGGTAGCTGCCGAAATCATGGTAGCAAATTCAGCTATTCGCTCACTAATTCGTGATGGTAAGACCCATCAAATCGATACTGCAATTCAGACTGGCGCCGAACAAGGCATGCAAACTATGGACCGCACACTAGCCAAACTCGTCCAAACTGGCGTTATTACTTATGAATCCGCTCGCGAATATGCTGTAGATATTACTGAATTGGATCGGTTAGTAAGAGGCTAGAATGAAGCGCTATAATTACAAAGCTAAGGACAAAAAAACGGGCAAAATCCTCAAAGGGAATGTTCAGGCCGAGAATGAGAATATTGCCGGCCGCTTGTTGATCGACCAAGGCTATATTCCACAGAGTATCACCGAGGAAGGCACGGGTTTGCTGGGAGGGAAGACTAGGATTACTACCAAAGATCGCATTATGTTTACTCGTCAGCTATCTACCTTGATTGGCGCGGGTCTGCCTCTGGCCGCAAGCCTTCGCACTGTGACCGAGCAAACCCAAAGCAAAAGCATGAAATCCGTTATCGAAGAGATTCTTACCAGTGTAGAATCTGGCAAAACTCTCTATGATTCTTTCTCGCAATTTCCTGATATCTTCAACGGTGTTTATCTTGCCTTGATTCGTGCTGGCGAAATGTCTGGTACGCTAGATTTGGCGCTTAAGCGCCTTGCCGACCAAGAAGAAAAAGACGCTGCCATGATGAGCAAAATCAAAGGCGCCTTAGTTTACCCTGGCATTATTCTTGTAGTTATTATCGCCGTGCTTGCCTTCATGATGATTATGGTAGTGCCACAAGTTGAAAACCTTTATAAAGACATGGGTCAGCAGTTGCCAGAGCTTACTAAATTACTCGTTAATCTTTCTAATTTCTTTGACCATTTTTGGTGGTTGGTGTTACTTATCGTTGGCGGAGTTACTGGTGGGATATGGTATGCCGTCAAGAAAACTGCCGCTGGTCGCAGAGTTGCCGACAATTTCAAACTATATGTGCCAATCTTTGGTGGACTTTTCCGCAAACTATATGTTTCACGTTTTGCCCGTACCGCCGAAATGATGCTCGCCACCGGCGTCCCAATGCTCGATTCGGTCAAAATCGCTATCGACGCCACCAACAACGTGGTAGTAGAAGATGAGTATTCCAAATCACTAGATATTATTAAGGGCGGGAAAGCACTCTCTGAAGCGCTCAAGGACCGTAATTTTATGCTCCCACTCGTGCCACAGATGGCCAGCATCGGTGAAGAATCTGGTAAAATCGACGAAATGCTCGGCAAAGCCGCCCAAGTCTACGAGACTGAACTCGATGAACAAATTAACAATATTTCTACCATGGTCGAGCCAATCTTGATGGTGATTATGGCGGGATTGATTGGTGTAGTAATCGGCGGCACCCTACTCCCAATCTACTCTCTCGTCAATAACGTCGCTGTATAAAAAACTTGATTTTTGAAAAAACTTACGATATTATTAGCATAAGGATAAAAATCTAGAAAGGATTATTTATGGCTAAACTAAATACCAACTCTAAACAAGGCTTTACCATCATCGAGGTCGTGCTCGTGCTTGCTATCGCTGGCCTTATCTTCTTGATGGTTTTCGTCGCGTTACCTGCGCTTCAGCGCTCTCAGCGTGATACTGCCCGTCGTAACGATATGTCTCGCGTAGACACTTCGCTCATCCAGTATCAAACCAACAACCAAGACACCGGCAACGGCGACTTGCCTAATGACTCCAGTTGGGACTGGGAAGTGAATGACGATGACGATGATCATAGTACTTTCCCGGAAAATTGTTCAACTAATGAAGCTTGCAAATTTCTTCAAAGATATATGAATTCAGGCACCGATTCCGAAACAAATACCTTCAAGGATCCAGATGGAACATATTACAACCTAGAGATTGGTACAGGCGAGTGGGATGATGCCCCGAATGCTATGAACTATACTATCTACATTCGAACCAACGCACAGTGTTCCGGCGAATCAGCTGTAAGTAGCGGAGCCGCAAAGCGTCACTTCGCAATCCTCTATCGCCTAGAAGGCGCTGGTACTTACTGCATCGACGATCAGTAGAATTAGTCTACAATCAAAAAACTCCCACCTGGGAGTTTTTTGATAAGTATGTAACCAAGTAGTTTTTTGCGAATGAGCATTGAGCGAGCCCGAGCAAAAGGCGAGGCGGTAAGTCGAGCCGAGTACCAGATAGTACTGGGCGCAGGCCCGATTTACCGACGAGACTTTTGCGCGGCGCGAAGCGAAGCGCGAATGAGCATAAATCTACTTGGTTACGTGTTGCCGCAATAAATTCCAGACCCCTCAAGCCTGTAGACCACAGCCATCTTGCGAGGATTCGAAACGTATATTGGTGTTTCGCCTTGACAAGAGGCTTGCTTTAAAACCAAGATAGTGTATCTATTATCGTAATCTTCGAATACGTCATACATCGACTTATCATCGTAACACGGCGTCTTGCCAGGCTCCTTGCTCGTATTCTTCAACAAATCCGCACATTCTTCGTATTTCAGTTCATACGCTGGCCCATCTGGGTCATTAAAGTCTTCGCCACCCATATACTCTGCTTTAAAACTATCCCAATCAGTGGGCAACGTCCCTCGGTTATTTTGCTGATATTTTTTTATACCGTCTATCAAAGATATCATGTCTTCGCGCCTAGAAGTATCACGCTGCGAGGCTCTTAAACCTGGCAACGCCACAAACACCATCAAAAAGATTAAGCCCGCAATTGCCAGCACCAAAGCTACCTCAATTATCGTAAACCCCCTAGAATCAATATCACCCTTTTTCATACCCTGATTATAAATTATTTATGTTAAAATGACAATATGACTGCTGTTTTCCTAATCTTACTTTTCGTTCTCGGCGCTTGTTTTGGGTCTTTTCTTTGTTGCCAAGCTCGCCGCCTAAATCTAAAAGCCAACCATCACAAAACGCTCGGCTCTCGCTCCGTTTGTTTAAAGTGTCACAAGCAACTCAAATGGTATGACAATCTTCCTATTATTTCCTGGTTATTCTTAAAAGGGAAGTGTCGTTTTTGCAAAGCCTCCATCGGCGTGGCTGAACTATTGTCCGAGCTTAGCCTTGCGGTTGCCTTTATATTGATTGGTGCTACATTTGATTTTGCGACCAATAGCATTGTTGCTTGGGCGGGTTTTGTTCTTACTTTGGTTTTTGTTGTTATTATTGGATTTTTAGCAATTTATGACGGGTTGTATGGTGAGCTCCCTGCCAATATGCTAGTCATTGCAATTGTTTGTTCTGCGCTAATCCTAGCACTTAAAGAATACGAAACTATGTCGGTATCGGGCTTCTCACTGGAGTTAATCTGGCAACCACTGCTGTCGGTCGTAATCTTAGGCGGGCTATATCTACTACTGTATCTAATATCTAAGGGCAAATGGGTTGGTGACGGTGACTGGCTACTCGGTGTGGCGCTTGGGTTAGCGTTGTCTCATCCATTTCTTGCTCTCGTCACGCTTTTCTTAGCTAATCTCTCGGCCTGTGTAGTTATGGCTCCAACCGCTTTTGAACACAAGAAGCATCAAATCTATTTTGGTCCGTTTTTAGTAGCCGCATTTATCATTGCCTTCGCCTTTGCAAATTTTTTCCAAAGTATGTTATAATAAGCTTATGATTAAAAAGGGTGACACATTAATAGAGGTAACATTAGCGGTAGGAATTTTTTCTATGATTGCCATCGCAATCGTCGCTGTCATGAGTAACGGCACTTCCAATGCTCAGACCTCTCTCGAATCTACCCTAGCCAGGGAAGAAGTAGATTCTCAAACTGAAGCACTAAGATTTATTCAATCTTCCGCCATCATTGAGAATGATCCAAATGGTAAGTATTCCAAGTTATGGGACACAATTACCAAACACGCTATTACCAAGGAAGGCGAATTTAACGACAAGACAATCGAAAAAATTTTACAATATTCACCCGAAAGCTGTGACGAGCTATACAACAAGCAGGATGATCCAAACAGCATTTATTTTCAAAAAGCCTTTGTTATTGATTTACATCAATTGGGCAACAAAAATAATACCGATGAAGGTGTCAGCAATATAATTGTTCCCGCTTCAGGCGACAAGTTCCAACCTGCCTCAACTTACCCCCGCCTAGTTTATAGCGACAGCGGCTCACTTGTTGCTGCCGAAGGTATTTACATAATCGCCGTCGCTGATTATAATGATGAGACCAAAATCGCTACAGGCGGCAACGAAGCCACTCCCACTAAAGGATTCTACGATTTTTATATTCGCACTTGTTGGTACGGCTCAAATGCCGAGAAACCTTCACTAGTTTCTACTGTTATTCGCCTTTATAACCCAGCTATCGTCAAAAATACTAATTAGTATCTGAATGAAATTTCTCGTGCACTTCTTTTAGGTGCTTATCCGTCACGTGAGTGTAAATTTGTGTGGTCGAAATATCTGCGTGTCCCAGCATTGATTGTACAGACCTAATATCTGCTCCGTTCATCAATAAATCAGTTGCAAACGAATGCCTTAAAGTGTGGGGCGAAACATGTTTAGTGATGCCAGCCAGTCTGGCGTATTTTTCGACAATTCTCTCCACCGAACGCGTGGTGATTCTGCGATAATCTCCCGAAGTATCTACTGCCTGTAAGTTTCGAGAATTATTTAAGAACAAGGCCGGCAGGGAATCAGTCCTAGCGTCCAAATAGTCTTGTACTCTCTCTGCTGCCGATTTGCTAATAAAGATTGGCCGATCTTTGCTACCTTTTCCTCTCACCATAAATTCTCGTCGCGCCAGGTTGATCGAATCTCGGTTCAACCCTACAAGTTCTGATACGCGCAAACCCCCAGAATATAATAGTTCTATAATTGCGCGGTCGCGTAATCCAGACTCTGTCGATAAATCAATTTGATTCAGCATATCTTCTACTTCGTCAAAATGCAAGAATGTCACTTGCTTGCGCACAACGTGTGGCAGATCAATTAGGGAAGGATCAAGAGACTTAATTTCTCGCCTGGCTAGATACTTCAAGAACCCTCGCAGGGCAATCAGATGATATGCTTGTGTGATAGTTTTCAAATCGTCATTGCCATTCTCTGAGCCATATCGATTAAGCTTTATGCGATATTTTCTGAGTAATTCCCGCGTAATATCACCTGGCTTTACTTCATCTTTATTCAGTATTTCTTGCGCAATACTTAAGAACCTTTCTAGGTATAATCTATAGTTATCAATCGTCTTTTTACTTCTACCACTTTCAATCTCCAAGTGCTCCAAAAAATCATTTATTAAGTCGTAAATATCCATGACCTTATTATACCAGAACTTAAAATTAAATCTGAGAGAGCATTTTGCGAGCCCAGTTAGTTTTAACAACCTTTCCTCATCCGAGGCGAGTAAAGTTGCGAGCGACCTTGGTGCGAGACAACTTGATCGAGACGAGGATTGAGTGAAATGTTGTTAAAAACAACGTGGTGCGAAGCAAACCGCGATTGAAGTTTAATTTTAGGTTCTGTGATATAATGTAAAAAAGGAGTTATTTTTATGGCAAAATCACAAGATTTTATCCAGCGCACCCTAGTAGTGCTCAAACCAGACACCGTTCAACGCGGCATTATCGGCGAAATCGTTCAACGCTTTGAGCGTGTTGGCCTCAAGATCGTTGGTATGAAAATGGTCATGCCAGACGAACATTTATATCGTCAACACTATGAAGATATCGGCCAAATGATTACTCGTCGTGGTGAGCAGGTATTTCGTTACAATGTAGAATACATGATGACTGGTCCTGTGGTGGCGATGGTACTAGAAGGCGTAGAGGCTCAACCACTCGTCCGTAAGATTGTTGGCCCTACCGAGCCGAAATCCGCTGAAATGGGCACCATTCGTGGTGATTTCTCTCATATGAGTTTTGGTTATTCAGACGCTAAAGGTACTGGTGTGCCAAATCTTGTCCACGCATCTGGTTCTATCGAAGAAGCCAAAAAGGAAATCGACCTTTGGTTTAATGCTAACGAGCTTTACGATTATAGCGACCTCAACGAAAAATACACTCGTTAGTTTATAATACTTTCCTCAAAAACTCCTTTACTCGAGGAGTTTTTGGGTTTTTAAAGAATTCGGTAGGCGTGCCTTCTTCGATTATTTTTCCTTTATCGATGAATACGATTCTGGTAGCAACCTCTTTTGCAAAACTCATTTCATGCGTAACTATCATGATAGTCATTCCACGGTCGGCCAGTTCTCGTATTAATGATAATACATCTCCAATCGATTCTGGATCCAATGCAGAAGTTGGCTCGTCAAATAACAAAACCTCAGGCGACAACATCATCGCCCGAACAATTGCAATGCGCTGTTTTTGTCCACCCGAAAGGGAAGCGGGATAAGAATTAGCCTTGCTTGTTAGGCCGATGTGCCTTAGCAGCTCCATTGCTCGTTTTTCTGCTACGCTTCGCTTCATTAGTCGAAGTTTTATTGGAGCCAAAGTTAAATTTTCCATCACGGTCATATTATTAATTAGGTTAAAATGCTGGAATACCATACCGACATTTTGTCTAATTTTCCGAACGTTTTTTTCTGTTACTTTTTCACCATCCAAAATAATATCACCCGCGGTAGGCTCTTCCATCCAGTTAATGCAACGCAAGAACGTAGATTTGCCAGACCCACTAGGTCCCAGCACCACCACTCTTTCACCCTCTTTTAGCTCAAAATCAATACCATTTAGTACGTTGTTTTTACCGAACGATTTTCGTAGATTCTTTATTACTAAATCTGTATTCTTGTCTTCCATTTATTCCTCCGCCTTCAAATCACTTCTTCGCAGGCTCTTCTCTAATCTTTTTACTAGGAAGGAAATCAGGTAAATTGTCGCTAGATAGAATAGTGCCGCTACGAACATTGGCACGATATAGCTCGCCATATTCTGCCCAGAGCCAATATCCTTTGCTGCCATGTTCAAATCATACATACCAACCATGCTCACGATTGCCGTTTCCTTAATTACTGTAATTATCTCATTGCCAAGTGCTGGTATTATATTTTTGATTGCCTGCGGTGCGACAATCTTCATGAAAACCGTCATTCGTGATAATCCTAATGCTAAACCAGCCTCGGTTTGACCTTTATCTACCGATAATATGCCGCCTCTTATCACTTCTGCCGTATAAGCTGCCGAATTCAAGCCAAAGGCCAGAATGGCAGTAATAATACTAGGAAATCCCTTAAAGGCAAAAATCACAAAAAACATTATAAATAGTTGTAGCGCCATTGGCGTACCACGGATTACGGTTGTATAAACTCTGCAGATAAACTTTGGTATAGCCAGCCATTTGGATGGTTTTGCGGTATCAATCAATGCTATGATGGTACCAAGTATTATGCCAATTAAAATTGCGAAATACGATATTTGTATAGTTAACCAAAAACCATGCAGTAGAGAATCAATGTATTCTGGCGTACTAAAAAGCTCTGCTATCTTTGAAAAGAAATCATTCATCGGTGAACCCCATATGTTTTAATACTAATCTATCAATTTCACTGCGACCGTCCGCATCCACTGTCAGCATTTCTGCTAGTACCTCATTAAAAGCTTCTAATAAATCTGTTCTATCCTTATTTACGGCAATTGCGTAGGATTCTTCTACTGGATAATCTTCTTCGCGTGTTGCGCCCGAATAATAAAGCGGCAAAGCGTCTAAATCGGGATTTTTGTCGATAATGAACTTGGCGGCCAATTCATCGGCAATTGCGTAATCTATAATGTGCGCTAAAATAGCGTCTGCTGCTAGTTGATGAGAGTCAATGCCTTTGATGGTTGTAGTAGTGCCAGCGAGCACTCCATTTTCAATTTCATCTTCTACGAAAATATAACCCGTACTCCCAATTTGCGAACCTAACTTAGCGCCATCTAGTGCCTCCCATACGACGTGATCGTTTCGCAAAGAAGGAGGGGCGCTACGATCAAAAACAACATATTGCACCGAATTATAATAGGGAATTGTAAAGCTAACTTTTTCGGCGCGGGCAGGTGTGATTGTCAATCCTGCGGCTCCCGCATCAGCAATTTTTCCAGCTTCTACGTTGTCAATAATTACATCAAACTCAACATTTTTTACCTGAATTGTCTTGTCTAATCTTTCGGCCACGCGGTTTACGATATCAACATCCACGCCTACAATTTCACGATTACTATAATACTCAAACGGAGCAAAAGGTACGTTAGTTTCTACTACATAATCTGCTCCTTTTTCGCCATCAATCGACCACCAAACACTTACCCCCATACCAACAGTTACTAATAAGAACACTATCAGAATGATGACCTTCTTAAGCTTAACCATATTCTTATTATAGCACAAAAAAATGGTAGCCCCGGCGCGACTTGAACGCGCAACCTTCTCCTTAGGACGGAGCCGCTCTATCCATTGAGCTACGGAGCCAATATATGTTATAATTTTATCATGAATCTGCTAAAGAAGAAAGATACCAAGAAAACCGAACAAGAAAAGGTTGAAGAACGCCGTGAAGAAGTCTTAGCAAAAGGTCGTAAATTCAAATATCCATTACAGTGGACAAAACATCGCATCGTTATTAATACCATTTTAATCTCTGTGATTATTTTTGCTATCATTATTGTGGGCGGCTGGCTTGCACTTTATCGTTTGGGAATGACCGACGAACTCCTCTATCGTATTACTAAAATTGTTCCCGTACCAGTGGCTACGGTTGATTCTGACAATGTACGTTTCTCTGATTATCTTATGTTATTTCGTAGTAGCATGACGTCTATTGAACGGCAATCTGGCAACCAATTTGATAAGAGCTCTGCCGATTCCTTACGTTCCGAATACAAGCGCGCTGCACTAGATGAAGCCGAAGAGTATACTTATGCTACATTGCTTGCTAAGCAACTAAATATTACAGTTACTGACGATGAAGTTACTAAAGAATTTGAACGTCACCTCAAAATTGGTGGCGTCGATCGAAGCGAAGAAGGTTTCCTTAAAATTATCAATGATAATTTTGGTATGAACAAAAGCGAATACGAGCGCATGCTGTATTTGTCCTTGTTGAAATCAAAAGTTAGCATTGCTATTGATGAAAACGCCAACAAAACCGCCGAAAAAGTTGAAAAACTTCTAGCAGAGAATGGTAATAACTACAGTGTTGTGGCAGAAGCACTCGGTGACGAAATTGTCTACGAGGAGACTGGTGGTTTAGTAGATAGCAAGAATATCGACGGCGGACGCGCCTCCGAAGCCATGAAACTAGAGCCTGATACTAGCAGCGGTCGCTTTATTTCTATGAATGGTGATGGATACTATTTCGTCAAATTAATAAAGAAAACCGATTCCGAAGCCAATTTTGTATCAATCAAAGTTCCATTCACTGAATTTGATAGGCGGTTTACTGCCTTATCCGAAGAAGGTAAAATCAAAGAACTAATCGAAATCAAAGACCAAGCTGGCGAATCTATTGATCAGCCAGAATAAAAAATAATGCGGGTACAGGGAGACTGCGCACCCCTTAGACCCACCTCAAAGAAACTAAAAATAAGCGCAAGCGCCTATTTATGCTTTCTTTGGTGCGGGTACAGGGAGTCGGACCCTGATCTCATCCTTGGGAAGGATACATAATAGCCGCTATACGATACCCGCGTGCCTTCATTATAGCATATCCCTGTAAATATGGTATAATAATTTTATGCAAGATATTAAAGAACGACTACAAACCGCTATCAAAAAATTATACGGCTTAGATTTTGAGCCAGACATTACGCCATCCCCAGACAACATCGATGCAGATTATTCTTCAAATGCGCCACTCAAACTTGCAAAAGAACTACATAAATCTCCAATGGCTATCGCCGAGGAATTAAATAAAACTTTAGATGCAAATATCTCAAATCCTGGTTTTCTAAATTTTACATTGTCAGACGATTTTCTAGAGGAAAGCATCAACAACCTTGTTCAAGATTTTGCAAAGACTATTTCCTCTAATACTTTTAAAGACAAAACTGTAATTTGTGAATTCAGTGATCCAAATCCCTTTAAAGTCCTACATGTTGGCCATTTGTATACTTCAATCGTTGGCGACTCAATTGGTAAGCTGTTTGAATATGCTGGCGCCAAAGTAATCCGAGCTAATTTTGGTGGTGACGTCGGACTTCATGTCGCTAAAACTATGTATGCCCTCCAGCAAAAAGATATCAAAGATCTAAAAATAGAAGATATTGGCAAATGCTATGTCGAAGGCACCGCAGCTTACGAAGATGATGAAAATGCCAAAAAAGCCATCACAGAACTCAACAAAGAAATATACAAGATTAATGCCGAAGATCTCCATAATACCGACCTCGCCAAATTATACTGGAAAGGCAGGGAATTATCCTATGCTTATTTTGAAAATTTCTATGCTAGTATTGGTCTAAAGTTCGATAAGTATTACCCTGAATCCACCGTTGCAGCTCTAGGTCTGAAAACAGTCAAAGAACAGCTAGAAAAAGGTGTATACGAGATAAGCAATGGTGCCGTCATCTTTGATGGCGAAAAGTTTGGCCTTCATACACGTGTCTTTATAAACAGCGAAGGCGTACCAACCTACGAAGCAAAGGATGTCGGCCTAATCTTTACAAAATGGCAAGACTATCATTTTGATAAATCCGTCGTTATTACTGGTAGCGAACAATTGGATTATATGAAGGTTGTATTAAAATCCATCGAACAATATGCCCCAGAATTGGTTGCCAAAACCAACCACCTGATTCACGGCCTAGTTAAACTCCCCGGCAACGTTAAAATGTCATCCCGTAAAGGCAATTTCTTGAAAGCCGTCGATGTTTTAGACATGGTTAAAGATGAATTAAAATCCGAGTATGATTCTACTGACGAGATTGTGGCTCTAGCTGCCACCAAATATGCATTTCTAAAATACAAAATGGGCGGTAACATCATCTTCGATCCTAAAGAATCAGTTAAAATGACCGGCAACTCCGGTCCCTACCTTCTCTACTCCTGCGTCCGCGCCAAGAAAATCTTGGATAAATCCAACTCTGCGCGGGTGGCGGATATTTCCGACCGAAGGGGGGTCCGGAGCCTGGCAAGGCGAGGATTAGCGCCGGTCGCCCGTGGCGACGGGCCGGCCGGACGCGCCCCCGAGGTGAAAATATCCACCAGGCCCCGCGCAGAGAAGAATTTAATCAAAAAAATCCTTGAGTACAAAGCAGTCCTAGACGACGCAGTCACTGAAATGGCTCCTCACAAACTGGCAAATTATTTATATGAACTCGCTCAAGAATTCAGCCGCTTCTACGAAAACTGTCCGGTTGCCGGTAGTGAGCAAGAATCAGAGCGTATCAAGCTAGTTCAAACATTCCTAAACGTCATGTCGCATGGCCTCAATATTCTAAGCATTAAAATCCCGGAGGAAATGTAGATGAAAAAAGCCGTTTTATTATGGGTGGATCTTGAAATGACCGGACTAGACCCATTCAAGGACAGGGTAATGGAAGTTGCTGCCATTGCTACCGATATGAAGCTAAACAGAATTGCCGAATACCAAGCCGTCATTAAAGTTGATGATGAGATTATAAAAGAACGTATGGTAGGGCAGTTTTGGGATACCCATCCTAAGGTTCGCGACGCATTGATTGCCCAGAACAAGGACGGTAAAACAGTAAAGGCAGTCGAAAAAGAGTTGTTTGAGTTTATTAACCAACACTTTGGTAAAGAAATCTTCCTGGCTGGCAATTCTATTCATCAAGATCGCAAGTTTATCGAGCACGAAATGCCAAAACTTAATCAAAGATTACATTACCGCATGCTCGACGTTTCTGCCTGGAAAATCTATTTTGAGCACGGCCTTAGAAAAAAGTTTATTAAACCCGAAAACCACCGCGCCCTAGACGATATTAATGGTAGCATAGAGGAACTCCAATGGTACTTAACGTTTCTAAAATAAACGGCATTAAAGAATTCACCGTCAAAAACGAAAAAGATCGTGACATTTATTATAAAGGTCAGATGGCGTTTTTGGTATTACGTCGCAATACCATCGAAGTTCGCTGCGATCAAAGGCTAGCTAATCACCTAAAAGAGAAATATGAATCCGTCATGGAATCGCGTTATTATGGCCATGGCGGTATCGAGATTGTTTTGGCTGGCCAACTCACTCCTTCCGAAATCGAAGACCTTATCCGCCTAAGTTATAATCTTACCGTCTAACAAAAAACTCCGCCTTTCTAAGCGGAGTTTTTTGAATCATTAATCTTTCTTAGCCTTTCTAGCTTCGCGCTTTTCGTTGAGCTTGTTCATTGCCTTTATAATCATAAAGATTACCCAAGCAATAACTAGGAATTGAATTACGTTCTGGATAAAGTTACCATAGGCGATTACTGCCTCGTCGCCGTTTCCAAAGAAATTTGGAATTCTGATAGCTAGCCCTGTAAAATCTACGCCACCAGCAATTAAACCTACAATTGGCATTACAATGTCATTGACCAGGGAATTGACAATCGCCGTAAAAGCGCCACCTACGGCTACACCTACAGCTAGATCTACTACCGAACCGCGGTTAATGAATTCGATAAATTCTTCCTTAAATGATTTCTTTTCTTTCTTGGTTTCTTTTTCTTCTTTAGCCATTTTTACTCCTTTTAATTAGCTTTCCGAAAAACCGTTAAATTTTTCGTACAGGTTTTCTAAACTACTATGCGATATTGTTAGTAGTTCTTTTAACGTAGAATCACCTGTCGTATTAATCAGTCTGGCCTCTTCACTGGTAAATAGGGAAATCTCGTAGGCCATTTTGTGTGCATAAATCCTATCTAGTATTCCATTAATTTTTGCCTCAAATAAATCAGCGACTAAACCATCTTTTTCAAGAGTAGCTTGCTCAACAAGCTTCTCATCGATATCACCTTCTTTGTAATTATATTTCGCTTCCAAATATTCTGTTAGCGCCTTGCTAGTATTAGTTAATACACCATAAAGCGACGCACTGCTTGATCTTAGTTCTGACGATTTAACTTTTGATTGATATTCTTGGATAGTCTGGGAAGTATTATCGATATGGAGTAGCAATGAATAGGATAAATCCTTCTCACCACCTTTTACGCTTCCTAGAATTGCCCCGATAATGATAATAAAAATCAACGCCGCAAGAGCACCCATCCCCCACATAAAATACTTAGACCGCCAAAAACCACCCTTAGCAGACTTCAACGGCCTATTGCTAGCCGAAATTTGATTAAGATATTCTTGCCCGTCCATATTGTTATTATAACATAGAAGTTATTTTATTATGGGCATATGACGAACCCTCGTAAAATCATTGTCAATTAGTCAAGGCGAGTACTGGAAAGCACCAGGCGCAGCCATGATTAATTGACAATAATTTTACTAGGCGTGAAGTCATCGCCTAAAATAAAATAACTTCTATGATAAAATATACGTATGAACGACGCGAAGGAGGAAATCAAATCCCGACTCGCGGTGGAAGATGTCGTCGGGCAATATGTAGAGCTAAAGCGTGCCGGCCGCAATCTTAAAGGCCGTTCTCCTTGGGGTGTCGACAAAACTCCCTCTTTTATGGTTTCTCCCGAAAAAGGCATTTGGCACGATTTTTCTGCCAATAAGGGTGGCGATATTTTTACTTTTGTAATGGAAGTAGAAGGAATCGGTTTTAAAGAAGCCATGGAAAAACTTGCCGCTCAGGCTGGCGTGGATTTGTCCAGATATCGTGGCGGCGATCCAGCCGTCTCCAAACGTAAAACTCGCGCCAGGGAAGCATTAAATCTTGCCACTAAGTATTATCAAGCTTGCCTAGTGCGTAGTAAAACAGTCTGCGAATATGTTTTTTACCAAAGGAATCTCAATCGCAAAACTGTGCAAGAATTTAAAATTGGTTATTCGCCCGCCGACGGTAAGGCGCTCACTACTGCACTTTATAAGCGCGGCTTTACTGAGCAAGAATTAGATGCGGCTGGCCTGCTCAACCGATTTAAGGGCGATATGTTCCGAAATCGCATGATGGTACCTTTTATAGATACTACCGGAAACATCATTGGTTTTACCGCTCGTATTATTGGCAAGGGTGAGCCCAAATATTTAAACACTCCCGAAACCATTCTCTTTAATAAATCCAAGTTTATCTTTGGTCTATATCAGGCTAAAGAATCCATCCGTCGCAATGGTTTCGTGGTGATTGTGGAAGGGAACATGGACGTGATTTCAAGTCACCAGGCCGGAGTGAAGGAAGCTGTGGCTACCAGTGGCACCGCCATGACGGAGCAACATCTAAAAACACTTAGTAATCTAACTAATGATATTCGTCTCGCCTACGATGGCGACGAAGCTGGCATCAAGGCCACCGAACGTGCCATTATGATGGCTGGTGATCTTGGCATTGATCTTACTGTAATTTCTGACTACCACGGCGCCAAGGATCCAGACGAACTAATCCAAAAAGACCCCAAACTCTGGCAGCAAGCCGTAGAAAATAGCGTTCCGGCCGTAGACTGGCTACTTCAAAAGTACGAAGAGAACCTAAATCTGAATACCGCACCCGGCAAACGTAAGTTTTCTGATGTAGCGCTCAAACTTCTTTCATACATTAATGATGAGGTAGAACGCGCTAGTTACGAAAAGAAGGTTGCCGAAATATTGGGAGTAGAGGTGTCAGTTTTACACGAAAAGGGTGCTCGCCTAGATCGCAAACTCACTGAAGCTGCCAGCAAAAAATATCTTAAAAAACCTAAAACCGCAGTCAAAAATAGTAAGCTAGAAAAACTAGAAAATTCACTTCTTGCACTCAAAATTTACGGTGGCATTTCTAAAGTAAAAATCCCGTTAGAGATCCCTGAAGATGATGCTCGCCTCGCCGAGCTAGAATTGGTTTTTAATAAAGAGCACGAAGGACTAGAAGATTTTGACACTAATCAAGAGGCCAGGGAATTACTCGCCCGCTACCAATCCGAGCTTAGAAGCCAGGAAATCAAAACCCTTAAAGAAACCCTAGCCAGTCTCAAAGACGATGATCCAGCCTACGAATCCACCCTTCGTCGCATTACTATCCTCCAAAAAACCTAAAAATACTTTCTAGTAATTTTAAAATCTTTATGCTAATACATAATATATATGGAGGAAAGTTAATTTTTATGAACCGGTTAAATATCACTCCTGGTTGAAAACCTAAGACTGGAAGCCGCAAGTTCTTACGATGCTACCCAAGCTCAGGGCATGGCGGCACAGCTTCATGCTATGCCAGTAGATTTCCGCGTTACGATAATATCAACACTAGCTCCAGAGCCAGTAATCCTACTACCGCTGAGGCCAACATTTACAGCTACGGCTCGTATAATAGAGGTGTTAATCCTGGCACATATGTAATTTCTAAACATGTTGGTTATCCAATCCGATGTTTAGTTGGATCTTAGTTGCTTTTCTGCTTCAAAGTTTCTTTACTAATTGTCGGCGTTTTCTTGCCAAAATCTCTAAAATAGATTATACTAATCTTTAATGAGCGTTAAAAAAGACGATATTTTGAATGCAAAAGATTTACCTTTAGACATCGACGAGCCAGAGACTGGCGATCTCGAAAACGAGGAAGAGCTCTCCGACGAAGAGCTTGCCATTACGGCAGAGAATGTTGATGCCTTTGCCGACGACAGTGTGCGTTTGTACCTGCGTGAAATCGGCAAAATTCCTCTTCTCACTCCCGAGGAAGAGGCCGACCTTGCCCAGCGCATCGTAAAAGGCGACAAAAAGGCCAAAGACAAAATGGTTGAGTCTAATATGCGCCTAGTGGTCTCTATTGCTAAGCGTTATGGCGGCCGCGGCCTAGATTTTCTCGATCTCATTCAAGAGGGCAACACTGGTCTTTTGCGCGCCGTTGATAAGTTCGATCCCGACAAAGGTTTTAAATTCTCCACCTATGCCACTTGGTGGGTGCGCCAGGCTATTACTCGTGCCATCGCCGACCAAGCCCGTACCATCCGTATTCCTGTCCATATGGTAGAAACGATTAACAAAGTCCTCAGAACCTCCCGCAAGCTCACTTCCGAATTGAATCGCGAACCCACCAACGAAGAAATTGCCAAAGAATTAGACATGGAGCCCGAGAAGATTGATTATGTCATGCGCATTAAGCAAGACATCGCCTCGTTAGATGCATCCGTCGGTAGGGAAGGAGATGACGAAGATTCTGTACTCGGTGATTTTGTCGAAGATGAAGAGCGCGACTCTCCCGAAGATTCTGCCGCCAATCAAATTCTAAAAGAGCAATTATCCGAAATCATCGCTACACTTACTGACCGCGAGCAAAAAATCATTCGCCTGCGCTTTGGCATTGGTGGTGGTCGCCCACATACTTTAGAGGAAGTTGGCGCCGAATTCGATGTTACGCGCGAACGTATTCGCCAAATCGAGGCCAAGGCTCTTTCTAAACTTCGCAAGAACAAAGACACCAAAAAATTACACGAATATTTAAGATAGGAGGCACATGAAAAAATCCATCATCAAAATCGCATCAGTTATTCTAAGCTTATTAACTGTAGCTATTTTGCCAGCTGCATCCGTTTTCGCTGATAATCCGGACTGTGCCATTTTGGATTGTAACCAGGGTATCAATGGTGTATTGAATCTTGTTGTCAATATTCTTACTATCGGCGTCGGAATTCTAGGTGTAGTTGGCATCACTATCGTTGGTATTCAATATCTTACTGCTGGTGGCAATGAGGAAAAAACTCGCACCGCCAAGCGTCGTTTATTCGAAATTGTCATTGGGCTTGCAGTTTATGCGGTTATGTATGCTCTCTTGAACTGGCTTGGTGTCGGTACGGGCGGCCAACCCGAGTAACCAAAAGGACTTCATGAAACGCTATATCGTAGTTTATAATCCTCGCTCGTCACGCTACAATGACGTTCGAGCTGAAGTACTAAATAAACTTACGGGATTAACTGGTTGTATAATTGGTAAATATGAAGTAAAACCTACCGACGTAGATCAAAATTCCGCCAAACTCGCAAAAATCCTAAAGAACGATGATTTAGTTATTGCTGCCGGTGGAGACGCAACCGGCGTTATCGCCGCCAATGCAATTCTAAATTCTGGTAAAGATGCCACCTTGGCAGTTTTACCTTACGGCAATTTTAACGACCTATCTCGTACCCTCGGCACAAATACCCTGGAGGATATCCTTGACCATTCATGTACGATATATTATCCTCTCGAAATCCTTGTCGATGGCGCTCACTATCGCTACGCTACTTGTTACGTCACGATTGGTATGACCGCCGAGGCTGTTAAGCTCTATGATTCGCCGAAAATGCGCAAAAAACTAAAAACGGCTTTTGGCAGAAAAATTAGTTCCTATACTAATCTTGCCAGTTGGTATTTCAAGAACCGTCACAAAAAACAGTTCATTCCTGAATTTAAGCTCAACGATAAATTACAACATCCAAAGACTTCCGATTATGCCGCAGTTAATGGCTGCTTTATGGCCCGTGTAATGAAGGGCGGGGAAGATTATAAAGATGCAAAGGTATTCCGTTCTAAAACTGACCGTCTTACGAGTTTTTGGCGCTTGTTCAAACTAATGTTTAGGAGTATTCTGTTTCGTACTCCAGGTTCCGAAACTAGCGGCGATATTTTAGAATTCACTAAACCAGCCACGGTTGAATTGCAAGCCGAAGGTGAAAGTTGTGTCTTAAAAGATGTTAGTAGAATCGAAATAAGGAAAAGCAAAAAATGTCTGAAAGTAATCCAGAATTAGCAAAAATTGTCAGTTACATGAAATCTCACTGGCCTTCTCGAGTAAAATCAGAATGGCAAGTTGATCTTTCTGAATACCCCAAAATAGCGCAGCGAGTTTTGGCGGATTTTACCGCCGGAAAAACCACTAATCATCATCTCTTCCGCATCGCAGGACTTTCCGGCTCTGGCAAAACCACGCAGATTCTACCTGCCGTAGAAGCGTACTGTCAAAAAAACAATCTAGACCCAGTTCTCGTAGCGGCCCGTCGTTTTGTTGAATATCACCCGCACTACCAAGAGATTAAGGATTATTACGGTGAAGAAAACCTGCGCCAAAACACCGACGAGTTTGCCACTATTATGTTGTTTCTTGTTTTATCTAAACTTATCGAGCTAGGCTACGACATTATTTTGGATGTGACTTTATTGGATCCACAAATGGAAGCGATATTATTACAGCTCTTAGATACCAATTATTATCAAACTATTCTATTAATGATCGCAATCTCATCAAAAGTAACTGAGTATTTCTTGGGCAGTCGTGCTTGGCGCCATACCAAAGCTACCGAGCAAGAATTCATTCGCGCCACCTCCGAGGCACTTAAATTCTATGCTAGCAATGCGCCAGAACTTCACATTATTTTATGGAGCGTTTACGATAAAGACCCAATCTACGACGGCCCCGTCAAAGACTGTCTAGAAATCTTTACAGACTATTCAAATAGGGAAGATCTCCCAGCACCTGACGACGATGCGCGTAGGATAGCCAAGATAAACTATCTTATAAGATAAACTATATATTATAAACTGCTCCAGTAAACCACACTTCGCCAGAAGCCTTATCTCGAATAATGAACATAAATGGCTTGTCAAAAGTCAGGTCAATTTCCTCTATTGGTACGTCCCATTCATAATCGAATCCGCCACCGGTAGCACCCATACCACCAATCACGGCCGTAATAGCAGCGGCCTTAATACCATTATTACTGAAATCAATATTCGCTTTATGCAAGGCATCCATAATGAATGCATTGTCGTCGCAATTCTCGAGGTCTACCATATTGGACAAATCTGCCTTTGCTTGATCAAATACATTGGTGACTCCTAGCTGCTGGAGATTCTTCTTAAAATCCTTCATGGAGTAACTATAGTTAAAAAATGGTAAAGAACCACGGATTTTCGTTACTACACCGTCTTTATAACTATTTGCACTAGATGAAACCTTGAGATTACTGATAATATCTGCTATTTTATTCGCATCAAGAGTTTTGATATAGTCGTCCAACTTGGCATTCTTTGGCATAATACCTACATATTCTAGGGTTGCACCATCATACTCACGTAAGTATTTACCAAAAACTTTTTCGTCATTAGAATCATAAAACAAGAAATCTGTCGATTCGTCTAATCTTCCATAATTGTCTTTTAATTTTTGCATATACTCATCTAAGTTGAAGGGATGATCCTCGCTGTCTTCATTGCCCTCCTCTAGCCATTTGTCATATTCCGTTTGAACAGTTTTACGAATGTAATCCTCACCGAGCTCCTCAATGATATTATAGCGATTAGCGCTAGCGCCAATCTCGGCAACTGGAACCTCTTGATTATTATTAAAAAATTGTTTCGAAAAACCTTTATCGTGGTTTATTATATCGATGCTATCGTGATAGTTTTCATGAGCGTACCGAATCGAATAGTACTTGCATTTCAAGCCATTACTGTCGGAAGATTGCGTAGCGTAGAAGATATCCTCAGTGCACTGCAGCTGATTATTCCATTCCATATCGATGGCGAGCGCATTAACAAGAGCAAAATCTCTTTCGGTATTAAAATTATCTTCGTCAAATAGATTATCAATAACGCCAAGTGTCTCGTCGTTGATCCATTTGTTCGCATTATCAGGTGATTCGAATGAATCATAAATTATACTAGAACCATATTTTGCTTTTAAGTCATTAATATAAGAATCCTTTATAAGATCCTCAAAGCTTGATTCTCTACGTACAAACATTGCGTTGGCTAGGGAACGATTGGCATTATTCAAATAGGCTTTAGGTTGATAGTTTCCAATTAAAGTGGTAATTTGAGTTTTAGTATCTCCATTGGCCCCACTTGCCAACATACCAAGTGCATATTTGATGGATAATGGACTATAAACGATGTTATCGGCGTTATCATTGAGCTTCAGAAAAGTCAAATCGAAATCACTTAAGCTATTATCTTTCAATGTAAGTTCTGAAATTTGCCTCGGAACATACTCGGTGCTAGTTTGATCGTTTTGAGGTTTTTCTGGGGTCCTGAAGAAGAAATACCAAACCATAACACCAGCTATTACCAATAGCACGATAAATGTTAGGCATACTAGGATTTTATTCTTTTTGGATATTTTTTTCTGCGCAGTTTTTTCAGTCGTACTATCTGTAATAGGTTCTGTCGGCGGAGCAGAATCATCAGCTACATTGCTTGTTGCCTTTGCATTCAAATTTTCTGATGACGTCACATCAGTGGCGCTCGTCTCTTTTTCCATAAACCTCCTTAATTCTAATGCCTATTATACATCAAAAATAGTTTTTCGGGAATTATAGTTGATTTAGGTTAATCTCCGGGAATTTTGCTCGGATATGCTCGGCGTAGCCATTGTCAATATGCTTCCAGGCCTTTTTCATTCTTTCGATTTCAGCCTTATCATTAAAATAACTCAAAAACTCTTTTTCAAACTCTTTTGGTGCCGGGCGAGAAACCATCCGCGCTACGTCCATATTTGGATTACCGGTACCTGCAAAACAAAAATCAATTACACCAATCACTCTATCATTTTTGTCTAGCAAAATATTGCCGAGGTTCAAATCACCGTGTACGAGCTTAGCCTCTTCTTTTGACTTAATATACTCGTGATCCGCATCTATATGTTTGTCATAATGCTTGTAATCTAGTTCGTGCAAAAACTGAGACAAAGGATATTTCACTTCCTTAGGTGCATCTTTCAAATCGACACTGGATAATTCTTTTATAAACTTAGCGACATCGTAAGCTACGCCAGCTAAAGCCGTGTGCGACAAATGGTAAATCCTGTCACCCAGCGTGTATCCTTCAATCTTTTTATGAACAGAAAAAGGACGATTTTTTGAATCATAACAGAGTCTCATTTGCGGTGTGTAATAACTGGTCTTACCATCTACATAATTACATACCGCCGCATCTTTTATAATCATCTTTGACCAAAACGGATTTCTCGGGAATCTAAAAAAATACGCACCCTTGTCGGTGGTAACTTCAATTACGATATTCGTCCATCCGGTCAAAATATGCTCAGTCCTCAGAATCCTGTGTTCTGGCATTGTCTCTGCAATGATTTTATCTAACGGGTCCTTCGTGGTAAAAAATTTTGCCATACCCCATTATATCATAGGAAAGTAAGAATTTTAATCTGTCCTGCGGGACATAAGGACTTGGCCCGAGTGGCTCGGAACGTGCCCGAAGGGCACGTTAAAATTCTTACTTTCCTATGCTATAATAGCACTATGGACAATGTTAAAATTCTTGCCATTGTTGGCATGAGTGGGAGCGGTAAATCCGTCGTAGTGGATTATCTTACCGATAAAGGATATCCCAAGGTCTACTTTGGTGGCATGATTTACAAAGAAATGGAAAAACGTGGCATCGAACGCACCGAGGACGGAGAGTCCGAAAAGCAATTTCGCGAAATGATTCGCGAAACCGAAGGCAAAGATTGGGTAGTCAAGCAAGTTATCGCCGAAACCAAAGATCTAATTGCTGCGGGCCAAAAGCGCATTATTCTGGACGGCGTCTATTCTTGGACCGAATACAAAACTTTAAAACACGAATTCCCTAAGTCACTTACTTTTATCGCCGTAGTTGTCGACAAAAAACTCCGCTACGAAAGAGTAGCCAACCGCCCTGGGCGAGCCTTTGACCATGCCGCTATTCGTGAACGCGACCGTAGCGAAATCGAGAATCTCGAAAAAGGCGGTCCAATTGCCGCCGCCGATTATTACATATTGAATAATGGTACCAAAGAAGATATGTATCAAGAAGTCGACAGAATTATAAAGGAGGTTGATTTTGCCTAACATTGCCAATATCTCAAATGTTGCATACAAAAAAGGTAACTGGATGCGTTATACATTGTGGGCGCTTGGCATAGTTTGTATCGGTGTTTTGATTTATACATTTGTTTTTACAATGAGCGGGGAAGTATCTGCTTCGGTGCCAGAAGGATATAAGTTCTCGGTTACCGACAACTATGCTAATGGCAGCAAAACGCGAACCACCTATTATGTTTACGACGACCGCATCCTAGCCGAAGACGAAGGCTTTGAAGACGATTCGGTTAATCGCGTCGTCTTGGTATACGATGGTATTAATACTTCAACCCTTAAATATGACACCGATGCAATAGAATTATGTGAACTAGGCGCCTGTGAGGAAAAACCCAAAATTCTTGCTACCATCAAAAGTTTAATTTCGCGCAAAATTGGCCGCGAGTATATAGGATTATAAAATGAAAAGACTAGTTTTGATAGACGGTAAATCGGTTTTTTACCGAGGATATTACGCAATGGGTGCATTGTCGCTTTCAGATGGCACTCCTACTGGTGGTGTTTATGGTTTTGCCGCAATTGCGATGGAAATCGTTAAAAAGCTTAATCCTACCAAAGTCGTAGTGGCATGGGATTCCAAAACTTCAGTTTCTAAACGTCGCGAGCTATATCCCGAATACAAAGCCGGTCGCGTTAAACCTGGTGACGATTTTTATACTCAAATACCTCTACTCGAGACGCTGATTCGTGACCTCGGCTGGAATTTTGTTGAAATCGATAATTATGAAGCCGACGATATTATCGGTACTTTTTCTCGTGAAGCCGATGATGCAGGAGATTGGGAAACCTATATTATTTCTTCTGACTTAGATATGTTACAAATCGTAGACGAGAATACTTTTATGTGGCGCATTCTTAAAGGGTTTTCTAACATTGAACAAATTGACGTCGCCGAAGTCGAGGCAAAGTATGGCATCAAAAAATCTCAGTTCCTAGATCTTAAAGCTTTGAAGGGCGATTCGTCCGATAATATCCCTGGAGTTCCTGGTATTGGCGAAAAAACTGCCGCCAAGCTTCTGAATGATTTTGGTGACCTAGATAATATCTATAATAATATAGATAAAATAACTGGTTCCACGAAAGCCAAACTTGAAGCAGGGAAGGAATCGGCTTATTTATCGAAAAATCTTGCCAAAATTATGTTTGATGCTCCAGTTGATTTGTCGCAAATTCCAGATTTTAAGTTTAATCATGAACAAGTTGTAGCTGGCCTCAAAAAACTCGAGTTCAACTCTCTCATTCGCAAAATCGAAAAAGAGCTGGATAAGCCTGAAGCTAGTGCTGCTTCTGAGGGAGTTCGGAGCGCGGCGGCGCGAGAATTAACGCACTTGCCCCGTGGCGACGGGCGCGAGCGACGCGACCTCAGAAACGATAATAGTTCAGGCCTTGAGAATATTATCTCTGATTCATCCATTATTATTGATTGGGACGTCAAATCCTCTATGCATAGCAATGAAAGAATTGCCTCCGAGATTTTAGGTGGCAAAAAATACTGGGATCTTGGCCAAGCTGCTTTCTTGCTAAATCCGTTGGCCAGAGAAATACCACAGCTAACTCCGCCTGAAGACGAATGTCAAAGGCAGTTTTTAGAATTCCAAAAGTATCCCAAACTATATAATATATATACTGAATTTGATTTGCCCCTAATCCCAATTCTTTACAAAATGGAAAAGCAGGGAATGATGATCGATCGTGAATACTTCGAAAAACTCAAAGAGGAATACACCAAAGAAGTTGCTAAGCTAGAACGAGAAATCTGTATTCTTGCTGGCAAGGATTTTAATGTTAATTCTCCTGTTCAGCTTTCCGAAATTCTCTTCACTACGTTGGCTCTTCCAGCTAGTGGCATCAAAAAAACTACGCGCGGATATTCAACCGGCGCTAAGGAATTAGATAAACTAAAGGATCTTCATCCAATTATTCAAAAAATTATCGAATACCGTGAAGCCGCCAAGTTGCTAAACACCTACATAATTCCAATGCCTGGTCTTGCTGGAGAAGATAATCGCATCCATACTACCTTCACCCAAAACGTTACCGCTACTGGGCGCCTTAGCTCCAAAGATCCCAATCTGCAGAACATTCCAGTCCGCACCGATGAGGGCAAACGTATTCGCGCTGGTTTTATTGCACCAGCTGGCAAAGTGTTGGTTTCGGCAGACTATTCGCAGTTCGAACTGCGTCTCGCCGCCATTCTGTCTGGCGATCGAGCCTTAATTGATGATTTTAATCACGGCGTAGATATCCACACTAAAACCGCTTCCGAAGCCTTTAAAGTTCCAATGAGCGAAGTTACTAAGTCTCAGCGTCGAGCTGCCAAAGTTATTAATTTTGGCATTCTCTATGGTATGAGTGTTAAGGGCCTCGCTGATGCCGCCAAAATGCCAATAGCCGAAGCCAAACAATTCATCGATAATTACTTTAAACTGCGCGCACCGATTAAGCAAAAATTAGACGAAATACTAAAGCAGGCCAGGGAACAAGGCTATGTCGAAACCTTCTATGGTCGTCGTCGCCCCACGCCAGACGTCAAATCGAGCAATTTCTTGATTCGTCAAGCTGCCGAACGCGCGGCCGAGAATATGCCAATCCAGGGTACTGAAGCTGACCTCATGAAACGCGCCATGATCAAAGTAGATCAAAAGCTCCCAGGCGGTGCAGACCTAATTATGCAAGTTCACGATTCCTTAATTGTGGAGTGCGACCAGAGCCAGGTTCAAGGAGTCGCAAGAATTCTAAAACAAGAAATGGAATCCGTTGCTCCCGAGCTAAATATTAAACTTGCCGTCGAAATCTCTACCGGTCAAAACTGGGGCGAACTCTAAGTCCGATTCTGTGCATTTTTGTTTATCCATGGTATAGTATAAGACATGGAAAAGGGGATCGAAATCTACAAGATTGCCAAGGGCGAAGTAGTTTTTAATATCGAAGAAGAAACTATTTGGGCTACCCAGGCCCAGATTGCTAAGCTTTTTGATGTTGTTCCTCAAAACATCACCTACCATTTAAATAGAATATTTAAAGAAGGTGAATTATCCGAAAAACGAACTTGTAAAGATTCTTTACAAGTTCAAAAAGAGGGTAGTAGGTCGATTACTCGTAAAGTCAAAATGTATAATCTTGACGCCATTATTTCGGTCGGCTATCGTGTCAATTCTAAAAAGGCCACCAACTTCCGCATCTGGGCCACCAAGGTGCTTCATCATTATGTGGTGGACGGTGCCGCCATTAACGAACGTAGATTAAAAGAATTAGATTCCAATAAACTACATGAAATCGAGGGCGCACTTGGTATTGTCAAGCGCCTTGTCGCTTCTTCTAGTCTTTCTGCTGATGAAGCTAGCGGAGTATTGGAGGTGATTACCAAATATAGTCCCAGCTTTAAGGCTCTCAAAGAGTATGACGAGGGACATATTTCTTTTACGAAAGGGAAAAAGGCAACCAAGATAATCACCGAAGCCGAAGGGCTTAAGATTATTAAAGAGCTCAAAAAATCAGTTAAGGGCGACGAGCTATTTGGTAAGCCTCGTGGCAATGCCTTCGAATCCTCACTCAGCGCCATCATTCAAACTTTTGACGATAAAGATGTCTATCCTTCTATTTCCGAAAAAGCTGCCAATTTGCTCTATCTCATCATCAAGGACCACCCATTCTACGATGGCAACAAACGCATCGGTGCCTTACTTTTTGTGATTTTTTTGACTATTAACGACTATCATTTAGCTAAAAACGGTGAAACCAAAATCTCCGACCGCGCCCTTACTGCGCTAGCGTTATTAATTGCTGAGTCCAATCCTAAAGAAAAAGGGCTCCTCATAGCCCTGATTTGCAAATTGCTTAGTGAATAAAAAAGAGAAATTTGCTAAGTTCTCCTAAGGGGCACGAATACTCGACTAGAACGTGCCTAGAGCGTGCCCGCAGGGCACGCTTGGCAAATCTCTCCTACCTTGTTTATTAGTGTGCGTATGCAACGTTATGTTCCATCGCTTGGGTTTCAAGCGCCGCCAATCTCTCCGCATCATCAATCGAAGAATTTACACAGTGCTTAACGCGTGCATGTTCCTCGGCCTTTTTAGCATCATTCCAGCGATCAAGTGTGCCGACCAAATAACCAGTGATTCGGCGCAATCGTTCGAACTTGCCCTCCTCAAACCAGGTCCCGTGTTCGGTGAAGTATTCCTTCATAGCTTCATCGCCAGCTCTTTCGCCAATCAATTTCATGCCGACTTCTACGAGGCAAGAAACGTGCATGGTATCATATTGATCAAAATCCTCCAAGGCCTCCTTCACATCTTTCTCAGAAACCTTAGCATATTTATTAATAGATTTAACAAACCTTTTCAAATCGAAATTCTCAACCTCATTTTGGTTTCGGTAGATAATTTTCTTCATGGTTTCCTTTCTGAAGAGCATAAAAGTAGTCTCGTTTACCGTACTTTTGATGCCTTCTTTTTATATTATAAGCATTACCTAGGAACATTCTAACCCCTACATATAGCGTTTGTCAAGACTTTTCTAACACTAAATATAGCGTTTGGTTGTGGAAAACTTTGCTCTCTGTGAATTTATGGTAGAATAAAAATATGCCAGAGTTACCAGAAGTTGAGACTATTAGGCGTGGGCTCTTAAAATATATTTTTGGAAAAAAAATTCAGAAAATTGAAGTCTTGTGCGACAAATCATTTATCGGAACGCCTCAAATTGGCAAAATAGTAGGCATTCGTCGTTTTGGCAAGGCATTAATTTTGGATCTTGATAACCAAAAATCACTTATGATACATTTACGCATGACCGGACAATTAATATATGACGGGGAAGAACGCTATGCTGCTGGCCATCCGAGCGATAATTTCACTGCTAAGTTACCCAATAAGCAAACCAGGGTTATTATTGAACTAGAAAATGGCACTCTTTATTTTAACGATCAACGAAAATTCGGTTTCATTAAGACAATTATCACCAAGGATGTTGAAAAAGACCCGTTCATCCAAAAACTTGCTAAAGAGCCTTGGCAAATGACTCCTGAAGAATTTTACGAAAAACTGCAAAAACATCAGAAATCTCTTATTAAGGCGGCCATTCTTGACCAGTCTCTTATCTGTGGACTAGGCAATATCTACGCTGACGAGTCTTTGTTTGCAGCTAGAATTCATCCCGCCAGAAGAGCGGGTACTCTCACTCAAAAAGAAGCAGCTGATCTATTAATTGCCGCGCGCGCTGTCATGGATGAGTCAATTAAATCTGGCGGCTCCACCATGGCAACTTACGTTAAAGCGGATGGCACCAAGGGTGATTATCTAGAGAAATTCGCCAAAGTGTTTCGCCGAGAGGGCTGTCCGTGTCCGCGCTGCGGAACAAAGGTTATTAAAACTAAGGTTGCTGGTCGCGGCACGCATATTTGCCCAAAATGCCAACCGGAGCTAGCCCATGATTAAAATTTTTACTGGCAACGACCGTGTGGCGGCAAAAAAGGCAATTGAAAAATTTCTGGGCCCTAGATACGAAATAATCGACGCTACCAATCTCGACCTAGGCGATCTGCCAAATGTTTTCCTCGGCAATTCGCTTTTTGACGAGAAACGCAGAATTCTGTTGCGCGATTTCAGCGAAAACAAGGTAGCCTTTGAAAAGCTCCCAGACTACCTGAATTCACCTCACCAGATCGCTCTCTTCGAAACAAAACTCGACAAACGTTCAGCGGCCTATAAGGCAATTAAAGGAAAAATAGATATTCAAGAATTCACCCTTCCGCAAAACCAAGATTTTAGACTTGTTTTTGATATCTATCGTACCGCTAAAAAAGACGGCAAAAAGGCTATAGAATTATTGGAAAAGATTAAGATAAATGAGGACCCAATCCAGTTCGCTGGCCTACTGAACTCCCAGGCTATTAATGATTATGCATTAAGACAGGGCACAAAAGAAAGGAGAACCCTAAAAGAGCTCTCCAAACTAGATATTGATTTAAAATCCTCTAAGCTGTCTTCTTGGTCTTTGATTGAGTCTTTTTTGCTACGGCTTTCTTCGTGGTGGTCTTAGCGGCCGGTTTCTTGGCTTCGGACCTTGCTGCTGTTTTTTTACTCAATTTGACATTTTCCGCCTTAGCCATAGTATGTAATTTAGCCTTGCGTCGTGCAGCGGTGTTCTTCTTCATTAAATCTTTTTTTACGGCTTTGTCGTATTCAGATTGAGCTTTAGCAAGATTTTCTGCAGAAGGATTTTTCTTAAAGGCTTTCAAAGCAGCCTTGATTGCTTTCTTGATTTCTACATTATGCGCAGTGCGTTTTTCCGCTTGTCTGGCAGCCTTTTTGGCAGATTTAATAATCGGCATTTTCTTCCTATATACATTAATTATTAATAATTTTCGACTATTATAACTCTTTTGCCCCAAAAAGTAAAGGGGTGAAAAAATCTTAACTCTTGAATAATCTAAAGGCTTATGTTAACATAAAACTATCAAATAAAAAGGATATCGATATGCCAGATAACAATACTACTCCCGCGCCAATTTCTACTCCACCAGTAGATAATGTTACTCCTGAACCAACTTCTAATGATAGCGCAGCCAGTTCAGTGGTGGTTGATCCGCTCGTTTCAGAACATCCGTCCAGCTCCGGCGCTCCAGCCGAAGAAGGGCATAGCATTCAGGCTGATGTAGCTCACAAAATTGCCGAGTCTAAGAATGTCTTAGTTGCATTATCGAGCGACCCTTCTGTTGACGAGATTTCGGCGGCCATCGGCTTATCTCTCTTTCTTGACAAAATTGGCAAAAACACGACAGCGATTTACTCTGGCTCCACGCCAAATGCACTTGAATTTTTGAAGCCAGAAGAAACTTTCGAAACATCTGCCGATGTCCTGCAGGATTTTGTCGTAGCTTTAAATAAAGAAAAAGCCGATCACCTACGCTATAAAATTGATGGTGATTACGTTAAGATTTACATCACGCCTTATCATACGCGCGTCTCGGAAGAAGATCTAGAATTTTCTCATGGCGACTATAACGTAGATCTAGTTCTGGCTCTTGACGTTGCAAATGGTATAGACTTAGATGCGGCACTTCGTGAACATGGTCGGATTATGCATGACGCGTCAATTATTAATATTACAACTGGAAATCCCGGTAAATTTGGCGAAATCGAATGGAGCGACAAAACAGCTAGCTCGGTCTCCGAAATGATCGCCAGCCTAATATATAATATGAATACTAAAGAGAAACTTGATCCCGAAGAAGCTACCGCCTTCCTCACTGGTATTGTGGCCGCCACTGATCGTTTTTCAAGCGCAAGCACTACTTCCGAAACTATGAAACTTTCTTCTAAACTAATGGAGTCTGGAGCTAATCAACAATTGATTTCGCAAAATATTACCGACGATATCGAGAATGAACTCTTTAACATGACATTATCTAGTGCTCCAGCTAAAACCAATAATGACCCCACAAGCTTAGATATAGAGCACGATCCAGAAGCGCAAAAATCCGATAATCACACCGAAGAAAAACCTGCCCAAACGGAACCCCATTCAGAGGCCAAACCTAAGGATGAGCCGTCTTCCACCGAGGACAGCGCCTTGCTTGACGATTTGCAAGCCGCCGCGGCTAGCCTAGCTCAGGCCGGCAGCGAAACCGTCCCAACTCCAGAAGAAAAACCAGTAGAAATTGATAGCTCTGCTACTCCAACTCCAGAAGAAATGTCTACTCCGGCCATCGAAACAGGGAAAGACTCATTTGGACAAAACAATCCAAGCATCAATTATGGTCAAATGGTCGAGGACGCCTTAGCGAACTCATCTTCTCCAGTGCCAGGCAGTACTGAGCCAATAATGTCCGAACCAGAAAATCCTGCCGCTGCTAATGCTCCGGCGGTTCCAGAGAATCCAGAGATCAACGGTGTTCCACAAATAAACTATATGCCAACATCAAGCGAAGATATCTTACCTCCACCACCAGCTCCTCCTATCGGCATGGACACTATTATGCCAACACCAGAACCTACACCAGAGCCAACTATCCCAACCGAACCGATCGCCCCTCCCGCTGCAGATTCTGTTCCTTCGGCCGCTAATAATGGGGCCGCTCAACCCCTTGGTCCGCAGCCAGCCATGCAGGATCAAATCTACAATCCTCAAGCCGCCGATCCAGGTGCTTTCAAAATCCCTGGCATGTAATACTTGCTTTTCTCTTAAAAGTGCGTTATAATAATAGTGCTGGAATCGTAGCTCAGTTGGTTAGAGCGCTGCCCTGTCACGGCAGAGGTCGCGAGTTCGAGTCTCGTCGGTTCCGCCAGAGAAACACAACAAGACTTCGTAGGTCTTGTTTTTTTACCCCCTCTGTGATATAATACATCCCAATATGGCAATTAAAGTTACAAGAAAAGATCAGGGCGAGGCAAACGAAAACATTATTCGTCGTTTTAATCGTAAAGTCCTTCAAAGCGGCATGATGCCCCTTAAGAAGTCTCAAATGCGCTTCGCAAAACCTATTTCCAAGCGTGAACGTCGCCTTAAAGCTATCATTCGTGAAGCTCGCAAGGCCGAAAAAACCGAGCGCATCAAATTAGGACTCAAATAATCTACCTTTATTAAAGGATAAGTAATCGCAATATACCCCTCTAGGACCATAAGCTTGGGCGAGCGCCCTTGAGCGTGTCCTAGAGGGGTATATTCGATTACGGTATGTTATAATGAAGAAAAAGGAGTTTTTATGATCATATTATTTGGCTTAGCTGGCTCGGGTAAGGGCACACAAGGCAAGGCGCTCTCCGAAATCTATGGTTGGCGTTGGCTTTCGGTTGGTGAAGCAATCCGTCAAACTGGCGAATATAAAGAAATCACCGACAGAGGCGAATTGATTCCTGACGAAGAAGTTATTAAACTCATGAACCACCAAATTTTAAAGGCCGAAGCAGAGGGTTTTGACGTCATTCTTGATGGCTATCCAAGAGATAAAGCTCAAGCCGAATATTTAGTAGCCAATATGGCCGACAAAATCAACGGTGCCATTATTCTAGAGGTACCAAAAGAAGAGTTGTATCAAAGATTGGCTTTGCGTGGACGTGATGATGACCAAGAAAAGGAAAGCATCGACCGACGTTTTGAGGTTTTTGAACAAAATATTTATTCAATTTTACCTCTGTTAGAAGCTCACAACATTCCAATTGAACGCGTTGACGGCGTAGGTGCAGTTGAAGAAGTTACCGCACGTCTTATGCGGGTCGTTGAGAGAATTGCGCCTGACGCTACCATCCAAGAAAATGACGTTAACGGTGGAGAAATCGAAAAAAGCTATGGTGAATAAAGAAAACTCCGACGCCAAAACATTGCAAGCCAAAATCCTCGCCATGCGAGAAGGTGGCAAAATCATGGGTAACCTCCTAAAAGATCTCAAGAATTATGTCCAACCTGGTATGACAGGGAAAGAAATTGATTCGTGGGTACGCCAAGAAATTATTAAACGCGGGGCTTCTGTAGCCTACGACGAGCTAGAAGAAAAATTTCCAGGAGCAATCTGTATTTCAATAAACGACGAACTTGTTCATGGCGCGCCGAAAGACGAACCCCTGGAAGAAGGCGATAAGGCTTCTTTTGATTTGGTCATAAAATATAAAGGATATTATACGGATGCGGCCTTCACGATGCTGGTAGGTGGTACTGGCTCGCCAGCAGTTAAAAAAATGATTAGCATTACTGAAGAATCCTTGTGGGCTGGCATAGAACAAGTGAAGCCGGGTGCCCATATAGGCGATATTGGCCATGCAGTAGAAACCGTGTTAAGAAAAGGCCACCTTGGCGTAATCGAAAACTACATCGGTCACGGTATCGACGTTTCGATGCACGAAGCTCCTGAAGTTCCAAACTATGGCAAAAAAGGTCAGGGTTATAAACTAGTAGAAGGTGACACGATTTGCATCGAACCAATGTCCTGTCTTGGTAAGCCAGCTAATTATGTCGACAAAGACGACGGCTGGAGCGTCAAGATGAAAGACGGTTCCATTGGCTGCCATTGTGAACACACTATCCTCGTAAACAAAGATGGTTATGAGGTGCTGACACTAGCGGATGGCGAGTAAGAATTTCTAAGGTGTCCTACGAGACATAAAGACTTGGCTAGAGCGGCCTGGAGCGTGCCCGCAGGGCACGCTTAGGAATTCTTACTTGTCTTTATAAATTATGTTATAATAAGCTTATGGATGAAAGTAATCGCTTTGTCACAGGTTTAGACGTTGGTACAGAAAATGTCCGTGCCATAATCGCATCAGTTTCAAAAGCTGGCGAGATATCTATCGTTGGCTATAATGAAGGCAAATCAGTCGGCATGCGTAAGGGTATTCCTGCTAATCTCACTGGCCCCGCTGAGGCTATCGACCGAATGCTTGGCGACGCCGAACGCATGGGCGGTTACGATGTACGTAGCGCCTACGTTTCTATTAATGGTTCTACTGTTATTTCTACCAATGCCGAAGGCATGATTGCCGTTGGCCCCGCTGATCACGAAATTACTGACGAGGATATCGCACGCGTTGAAGATATGGCTGTTAGTGGCCGCATCCCAGCTAATCGCGATGTCCTAGACGTAGTTCCGCTAGAATACGCCTTGGATGGCCAAGGTGGAATTAAAGACCCACTTGGCATGGCTGGAGCTAGATTAGAAATGCGCGCCTGCGTAGTCTCTGCACTTACGCCCAATTGTGAAAATTTAAAACGCGCCACTATGACTGCAGATGTCAAAGCCGAGAGATTAGTCCCCAGCGTCGTTGCGGCTGCTAGAGCTGTTCTTACTGAGCGCCAGAAAGAAAATGGCGTAGCGGTAGTAGATTTAGGCGCCGCTACAACATCAGTTGCCGTTTATGAAGAAGGCGATTTGCAATACATTGGCGTTATTCCGGCCGGCTCAAACAATATCACCAACGACCTCGCCATTGTACTAGCAATTGAGCCAGAGCTTGCTGAAGAAATCAAAACACGCTTTGTGACGGGCAATTTTAATTCTGACAAATCCATCGCCATCAAAGTAGGAAAAAATGGAGAACGCGCCTTTGAGCGTAAAGAAGTTGAAGAAGTCGTTAAAGCTAGGTTAGAAGAGATATTTGCTGAAATTCGCAAAAAACTGAAAGCTGCTAAATACGATCAACGTCTTCCAGAAGGTGTCATTCTTACCGGTGGCGGCGCCAAGATGCGCGATATCGAAATCTTTGCTAAGCAAGCCCTAGAGGCTGCTGTTAAAATCGGTACGCCTACAGGGCTTAACGGCGTATCCGAGCCAATCGAAAAACCAGAATTCGCTACCGCTGTAGGCCTTGCCTTGCTTGCTGCCGAAGAATCACATATCCCAGCCACTCTAACTAAAAAATCACAGAAGATCAAAAAATCAGGCAGACTTAATTTTTTCAAGAACATCTTTTCTAAATTCTAGCACCCCCTTGCAATTCTTTAAGAATAGATATATACTATAAATATATTAAAGCGAGGATATTATTATGCCAGAAGTTAAACCGACAGAGGTGGAAAGTCAAGCTAGTATTAAGGTAGTAGGGGTCGGCGGTGCCGGCGGTTCCGCAGTAGAACGCATGAAAGAAGTGGGCCTTTCTGGCGTAGAATTTGTTGCAATTAATACTGATGCCCAGGCTCTACATCACTCTCCTGCAGATGTTAAAGTTCATATTGGTAAAGGCCTTGGTGCTGGTGGTGACCCAGAAAAAGGTCGCGAAGCTGCCGAAGAAGGTAGGGAGGCAATCGACAAAGCTCTTGATGGTGCCGACATGGTCTTTATTACCTTAGGTGCAGGTGGCGGTACAGGCTCTGGCGCTGGCCCAATCGTAGCAGAAGAGGCTCGCAAAAAAGATATTCTTACCGTGGGTGTAGCTACCAAGCCGTTCACATTCGAGGGGGCTCGTCGTCGAGCAAATGCCGACGTCGCCATCGAAAAACTAGCTCGCCAAGTTGATGCCCTTATTACAATCCCAAATGATAGGTTACTTCAAACTATCGATCCTCGCACCCCACTTCTAGAAACATTCAAAATCGCCGACGACGTTTTGCGCCAAGGCGTACAGGGTATTTCTGAGCTAATCACCGAACATTCACTAATCAATCTAGACTTTGCCGATGTTAAAGCTATCATGAAAAACGCCGGCTCTGCACTCATGGGCATCGGTCGCGCTTCTGGCGAAAATCGCGCCGTTATCGCCGCCCAGCAGGCTGTCGAATCGCCTCTCATCGAGGTTAAGATTGAAGGCGCTCGGGGTGTATTGTTCTCAGTAGCTGGTGGCTACGATATGTCAATGAGCGAAGTCCAAGAAGCCGCCGAGGTTATCACTGGATCAGTGTCTCCCGAAGCCAATATTATCTTTGGTGCCTCTATCCGTCCAGACCTTGAGGATGAAATCATTGTTACCGTGGTTGCTACTGGCTTTGATTCTGATTATTATAACGACGCAGCTAACACTACTCCAGAAACAAATTTCGAAGACGAAAAGCCAGAAGTTGAAGCTAAAGATTTTGCTACTGACAACAAGTCGAATATGTGGGATTCCATTAAAAGCGCACCAGAACCAGAACCAGCTCACGACAATGATGACGACATGGACATCCCGCCCTCACTACGTGATCGTCTAAAAAATCGCAAGAAGAAAAACTAATCAAAAAAGGAGTCGCGGGTGGAACATAAATTTCGTATCGGGGACAGCAAAGTTCTAGAAAGCCGCGAGACGGTAGACGGCACTATGATTAGACGCCGTCGCGAAACTCCCGATGGTCATCGTTTTACTACCTATGAGCGTATCGAGATGCCGCCGCTCACCGTTACTAAACGTAGCGGCAATAAAGAAATATTCGATCGCGACAAGCTTCTACTGGCCGTACGCCGCAGCGTTGGCAAATTCTTTAATTCCGAACTCGAAGTAGAAGACGTCGTTAATCGTGCGTCAGACATCCTTTATTCTTTCGGAACCGATGAAATTACCTCCAAACAAATTGGCGAAGCCGTCTTAGATGTTTTGGCAGAAGTTAATGAAGTGGCTTATGTTCGTTTTGCCTCTGTCTTTCGCGAATTCAAAACCCTCGAAGATTTTGAAAACATTCTAAAAGAGCAAAAAACAAAACGTAAAGGATAGAGTATATGCGGGTGGTGTGTATTTTTCGGGACAATCAAGATTACAGTAGAAGCGTCAACGAGTGGCTCGAGAATTTTCGTCGTCAAACAGGCAGGGAAATAGAGATCATGAATCCAGATACTAATACGAGTTTTTGCGAAACCTATGATGTTGTTGAATACCCTACCATTCTCGCGCTGGATAATAATGGCGCAGTTTGTGCCACATGGCGTGGCAAATCCTTACCCCTGGTTAATGAAGTGTTATCCTATATGATATAATAAACATATGCAGTTTTTAGAACAATTAATCGAAAATGTTTGGGTTCAACGTTGTTTTTGGTCATTAATAGTTGCCTTGCTTAGTTTACTGATTTATCATCTTGCTGCCAGGTTTCTAAATAATAAAGAAAAGAAGAATTCCAAAATTCTCTCCAATAAGAAAAACAAAACATTTATCCGTATGCTTAAAAGCGTTATCGGCTATCTGATCGGAATCTTTACAATCCTAGTTATTCTGCAAATTTTCGGCGTTAATGTTACGTCTATGCTTGCTGGCGTTGGGATTGCTAGTATCGTTATTGGTTTTGCACTTCAAGATGCACTAAAAGATATTTTCCGTGGCTTCGAAATTATTTCCGACAATTATTACAGTATTGGTGACGTTATTAAGTTTGGTGACAATGTTGGCCAGGTGCAATCCATCAGCCTCCGCACTACCAAAATTCAAGATATCAATACTATGAATATCGTCTCTATTGCCAATCGTAACATCGATCGCGTCGAAATAGTCTCCGGATGCATATATATTCCAATTCCATTACCATATGAACTAAAAGTCGAAAAGGCTGAATTTGTTTTACACGACATCGTTAAACAGCTTTCTGTGCACGACGGCATCACTGGTGTCAAATATCAGGGAATTACTGCCCTTGCCGACTCTTCTTTGAATTACCAAATTATGGTTACATGTGACCCATTAAATCAGTTACAGATTCGTCGCGACTGCTTGCGTGCAATCGTTACAACTTTAGAAGAACATAAAATTCATATCCCTTACGCCCAGCTCGACGTTCACACCAAAAAGTGATATAATTATAGAATGAAATATAGAGCTGGAGAACGACGCAAAGCCGTCGAATACGAAAAAGCCCTCATTGAGTGGTGGAAAAAAGATAAAACATTCGAAAAATCTGTAGAACAGAGACCAATCGACGAATCCTATGTTTTTTATGATGGCCCACCATTTATTACTGGCAACCCTCATCATGGAACCCTCCTTAGCTCTATTGTCAAAGACGCCGTCCCGCGCTATTGGACCATGAATGGTCGTCGCGTAGAACGCCGTTGGGGCTGGGACTGTCACGGTCTTCCAGCCGAAAACTTTGTCGAAAAGCAGCTCGGTATTACTGACCGCCGCGACATCGGCACTAAATGGAGTCTCGAAGATTATATTATTAAAGCCAGAGAATCCATGGTTGCGAACTCCGAAACCTGGCGCTCTACCATCGATCGCGTTGGTCGTTGGGTAGATTTTGATAATTGCTATCGCACCATGAACAAGGATTTCATGGAATCTGTCTGGTGGGCATTTAAACAGCTCTATGAAGCAGGCAAAATCTATGAAGGTCGCAAAGTCTTAATGTACGATACCAAATTCGCTACTCCTGTTTCGAAAGCAGAAGTCACCATGGATAACGATGCCTACCAAACCGTCACTGACCCTTCCGCCTATGTCAAATTCAAGCTAGTAAATACAGATTCGAAGGACGAAGCGTCTAAAGAAATATCTATTTCTGAACCTGTTTATCTTCTAGCTTGGACCACCACCCCTTGGACCTTGATGGCGAACCGTGCTTTAGCTGTCAGTAAAAACCTATCATATGGCGTATATAATATAGATGGTGGGCGTCTTATTGTTGCAACCAGGCTCGCCGGCAAACTCTTTAGTGAAGACGCCGAACCAGAAAAGACTTTTAAAGGCAAGGATCTTCAGGGTCTTAAATACATATCCCTAGATGGCACTATTTGCCAAGTTTTCACCGCTGACTTTGTGGGAGACGAAGAAGGCACAGGTATTGTTCATATTGCCCCTGCTTATGGTGAAGATGATTACGAGCTCTACAAGCAACACGAAGACGAGATTGATTTTGTAGATACTCTTGACGAGAATGGCTATTATATAGCAGAATACGCCAACAAGTTACATGATTTCGGTGTTCGTGACACCGATGAGCACGGCATTCAAATTTGGGCAGCTAATAAATTTATTGCAAAATGCTTGGAAGACAAGGGAATTATCTACAAGATAGATTATATTCAGCACGAATATCCCTTCAACCCTCGCTCCAAGGAACGCATCATGTATCGCGCATTTCCGTCTTGGTTCTTTGATATCGAGGGTCAAAAACCTCTAATGCTAGCTGAGAATGAAAACATCAACTGGTTCCCGGGGTATCTAAAACACGGCCGCTTTGCCAAAAACATCGAAGCCGCACCTGATTGGAATCTGTCGCGCGATCGTTTTTGGGCTACTGCTATGCCGGTCTGGAAAGGTGACAAAGGCTCCGTCAAAGTAATCGGCTCTTATGCTGAGCTTAAAGAATTGTCTGGCAAAGAACTAGACGATTATCATCGCCCTTGGGTGGATGCGATCGAATTCGATATCGATGGCGAACATTTTACCCGTATCGAAAAGGTATTAGATTGCTGGTTTGAATCTGGCTCTATGCCCTTCGCGCAGCTTCATTATCCGTTCGAAAACAAAGAAAAGTTTGAGCGAAATTATCCAGCCGATTTTATCGTAGAATACGTCGGTCAAGTACGCGCCTGGTTCTATTATGTTCATGCCGTCAATACTGCACTTGCTGAAACGGGTGCCTTTGGTGAAAAAGCCAAAAAAGGTCACAAAAATGCTTATAAGAATGTAATTACCACCGGCACCTTAGCGGGAAACGATGGGCGCAAGATGAGCAAATCGCTCGGTAATTTCACCGACCCAAATGTGCTCATGGATCAATATTCTGCTGACGCTCTCCGTTTTTTGCTCCTTAGCTCCCCAGTCCTCTCTGGCGAAGACTTCGCTCTTCTTGACAAAGATGTCTCCGACGTCAACCGCAAACTTGCCATGGTTTGGAATGTCTATGATTTCTTCACGACCTACGCAGAGGTCGAGAATATCGACTCAGACGATTTGTATGATATAGAGCTAAATAATCCATTAGACCAATGGATCTTCTCTCGCGTTTATCAATTAAGAAACGCTATTACTGCTGGCATGGAAGAATACAATCTCCCTAAAGCTCTAGAAGAGGTCTTGCCATTTATAGATGATTTATCTAACTGGTTTGTGCGTCGCTCGCGCCGACGTTTTAGCAAAAATGACGATCCAAAAGATAAACATGCAGCATTCGCTACGCTCCATTTTGTATTAATCTATCTGGCTAAAATCCTAGCCCCGTTTACGCCATTTCTTTCCGAAGAGCTTTATCAAAAAATGACAGGGCAGAATGAGTCTGTGCATCTCTTGAATTGGCCAGATGCAGGCAAGATTGACACGGAAATCCTAGGAATAATGTCTCGTACTCGCCAAATCATTACTGATGCACTGGCACTTAGAATGCAAAAATCAGATACCGAAGATCAAATCAAAATCCGTCAGCCGCTAGCAAAGCTTACGTACGATGGCGACAAACTAGACGATTTCTATGAAAAAATCATTGCCGACGAGGTAAACGTTAAGACAGTAAAACACGGTAAGAGTCTCTCACTCGACAAAAAACTCACCGCCGAGCTTAAGAGGGAAGGACAGGCCCGTGAAATCATTCGCGCCGTACAATCCGCCCGTAAGCACGCTGGCTTACGCCAAGACGACCAAATCAAACTCTCTCTTTCAATTGATTTACCAAATGGATTTGAAGAATTGATTAGAACAGAAGTCAACGCTCACGAAGTAGTAAAAAACAATAATTATTCTTATGATGAAATCGCCAAATTAGACGGCGAAAACATAACAATTTCATTAGAGAAATTATAAATTGTAAAAAATACATACGTCCTTACTGGGTTTGTTTTTGGATTATTGTCTCTGTTAACTTGACAAAACTAAGAAATATTAGCATAAACAGTATTGACAAAATCGCTAAAGTGTGCTACACTAAGGACAAGTTAGAAAATAAAATAAAAATTCTAACAAACAAAAATAAAAACAATAAAACAAAAAGGAAAATATATGACAAGAAAAAATAGTCTTAAGGTGCTTTCTTATGAGACGTACCCTGACGAAAAAGAATACGTCTCACCAGAAAAGAAAGTGAACAAAGCTACGCTCGATCTCATGCGCAAGATTGGCTCCGCTAGTATCTTTGGATTATAATTTCTTGTCATAAAGAAAGGACTTTAACATAAGATGAGCAAACAAATATTAACTTTAACAGAAAGGATTGCCAATGTAAGTCCGATCGGAATTAATAATTTCCAGACTTTCTATGAACTAGCCGTTCTCTTTATGAGTCTAATGTAAAACCTTATATCAAAAAGCCGAACAAAATGTTCGGTTTTTTGATGAAGCAATCTCGACAAAATTCTTGACCACACTAAAAGCTCATGCTAAACTAAAACCAGAATAGTTTTGCTATCAAATATAATGGGAGAAAACAAATGAATCCGGAAAGATCTGGGGCTAACAACGGGAATGAAGGGCCCGATAAATCACCTCTCACTAAAAAAGAGTTTGAAGAAGGTACACTTCAAGATATAATCAGAGCAGTCTTATCTGGTCGGGACTTTGACGAAACGGAACTACTTGATACGAGGGGCAGTACGGAAACACCTCCATCGGCAAATCACCCAAATTCCGCTCAAGGTGCCGAACGAGGCAAAGAGAAAAATCTTTCCAGAAGGGGCTTTATGGCTCTGGCGGGTGCCACCCTCCTGGGTGCTGCTGGTATGGCTATCAATAATGCTTTTCGACAGGGTGCCCCCGAAGACTTGTCGGAAGAGGAGCTGAATGGATATGGCTCATCAGACAATTCTGAAATCACCGACGATCATGAAACCACCGACGATCATGAAACCGAAAGGTCCAAGGACCTAAGATGGATTTTTGAAAAAATCGACGAAGAAAACGAATTGCCATTCAATCTTTCAACTACGCCAGGAGGTCATCAGTATGCAGAGGATTACAGTGAAGAAACCAAATACTGGGTGGCATTTAAGAAAAACCTTCTAGAAAATGAAGAATTCTTGGATCTATACGATGGGCAGTTTGAGGGGCTAGAAACAATAGAGGATTACGCCGCGTTTTTTGAACATATAGTTCGTACTCATGGTCCAGTAGCCGCTGCGGAGCTAAGTATTCTCGGCCATCCAAGGTTTTCCGGTAAATCTCAGAAAAAAGCCGAAGAAATACTCTATCAAACAGATCCAGACGATATGAAAGAACTTGTTTCATGGCTAATGGGGCAATATAAGAACACTACATTCGAATTCGGTCGGCCAGAAGATAACAAGAAGATTCTTAACATGGGTATTGAGTATAGGGAGTTTAACCCTGAAGAAGGAGAACCGAATGCAGATTACCATCATGTTATGACTGGCATGTTTACGGAGCTTGCGGTTGACGATTTAGTTAGAGAAGGTGATAAGCCAGAACTTGTAAGAGTCACAACTAAAGCAGATGGAAAAGAGGTGGTCAGATACTTTAATACTGTATGCACGAATTTGCTAAATGTCGTCTACTACGATGGGGATCCTATCCCCGTAATAATCAGTAGAGATAACAAACCAACGAAAGATACTCCATCAGAAGACAATCCCACATCAGAGCCTGAACCAACTCCTGAGCCAAAGAATCAGGCTGAGGCGAACGAAAACTCCGGAGCCAACGACAACATTGTTCAGCCGGAAAGCCAAAACAGGGGAACGACGCCAGAACCGACTGCTGACTCTAATCGCCCCTATAATCCTGGGACGAACACCTATGACGGTCAGCCATCAGGGCAAATTGGCCACGAAGTCACTGGCGGCACTCCTCCTAGCAGCACTAGTGGAGGATCGCAGTCTACCGCTGGCGCGGGTGGAGAAGCGCCAAGACCTGTCGCTGGTACTACGGAAGGATCTGGACCATCAAATGACTTTAATGCTGGTGCCACTGTCAGTACTGGAGAGGTAACTGGAAGTACTCCAAGTGCAAGCGGCGGCGGAACAATTGAACAGAGTCTAGACAACGCGACAGGCGTTGACGGCGCAGATTATAGCGAAGGTTTATAAAAATATATAACTTAAAGTAAGGAGGACTATGAAGAAAATCTTCATAAAAACGGGTGGAATAGCTATTACGATACTTTTGGCGCTCCAGGGTGTATGTGCTGCACAGGCATGGGGTCCAGAGCGTAGAACTTTTGAAATGGATAAACCAGCAACGTATGTTACGTTTAATTCGATCACTAATAATCAAAGTAGTGAATCTGTTGGTATTGGTGATGAAAGAAACTTTGTTCGCGTTCGTAAAGCTGGCGAAACGACCTTTAGAGACCAAGTTGAAATATCTGACGCAGACGCCAAAAATGGTCAAGAGTTTGAAGTATATGTGTTTTATCATAACAATGCAGCTTCGAACTATAAGCTAACTGCCGAAAATACGAAAGTTTTTGCCTATTTTCCTGGAGTAATATCTGGCGACTCAACCGCAGAAACTGGCGCGAAAATTTCTGCCTCAAATGCCAATCCGACGAGCGTATGGGACGAAGCTGATTTTATCAATAAATCCAGTGTGGGCGTACGCCTAAGATATGTAGATAATTCAGCAACAATCTATTGGAACGGCGGAAGAACGACGGCAAAAATTGGCGAAGATATGTTTACCTCGGGCGCATTAATAGGTTATTGCGCTGAAGGCGAGACAAATTGTACCTTAGACGGGAAAGTACCTGGCTGCGCAGAGTATTCTGGATATATCATTTATAAAGTTAAAGCAGAACAAGCTTCAATTTATCTTTCCAAAATGGCTTCTACTGACGGCGTAAACTACTATGATAACATTAATGCCAAAGTTGGCGACACGATTCATTATAAGGTTGTTGCTAAAAACCTAGGCAGCATCGCCACAACAAAAATTGCTATCAAAGACCAATTGCCTACTGGTCTGGTTGCAGCATCTGACGCAGTATTTAAGGATACGGCAACCAGTGGAGCCAAAAAAACTGAAGCTCTTTCAGGCGACTTTTTCACGTCGAATGGGGCATTAACCTATCAACTTAGTGTTGGTGGAGCTGGTTGGTATATCGAATATGATGCCAAAATCACCGACGAAGTATTTGACGGTAAAACCTGTGGCACCTCAAGACTAATTAATACAGTATATATGGATTACGCATTGGCCGACGGTGGTTACGGTACACTTGGGAATCAAGCGTCAGTCTTAGTTTCCGAGCCTTGTGAAGATCCAGTAGTGGACTGTACCACGAATCCAGATGCACCAGAATGTCAGGATTGTACCACTAATCCAGATGCGCCAGGATGCCAAGATTGTACCACTAATCCAAATTTACCAGAATGCCAAGAGAAAAACTGTAAAACCAACCCAGAAATGGAAGGCTGTCAAGAGTTACCGTCCACTGGTCCGCTCGAAATCGTGATGGCAGTAGTTGTAATCCTCGGCATTGGTGGTGGCGGTTATTATCTCTATCGCACCAAGAAGACTCTTGCCAAGGTAGAGAGCAAAGCTAAAGGTGAAGAAATTGCCAAAACCGAAGAGTCTCCAAAAGAAACTAAAGACGCAGCTCAAACTAAAGACGCTGAGCCAAAAGAAGTAGCTAAGGAGCCAAAGGCGAAATCAGACAAATAAAACAAAATCCAATACCGCTCAGGGGAGCTCCTTTGGGCGGTATTTTCTTGCATTATTCTTGCAATTATGATAAAATTACAAGAGTTAATAAAGGATTAATATGAAAAAAGCAGTCATTCTAGTTGGCGGCAAACAATATGTCGTCACCGAAAAAGAGACCCTACGGGTGGACCTCCTCCCGGCAGGAACCAAAGAGCTCGAACTTGACGCTTTACTCGTAATAGACGGCGACAAAACCGAAGTCGGCACACCTACGGTAAAGGGCGTAAAAGTTTCAGCTAAAGTCAAAACGCCCGAGGTGAAGGGTGACAAGGTTCGCATTATTCACTACAAGCCTAAAAAGCGCGAACACACCGAAACTGGCCATCGCCAAAAATACACTGAGATTGAAATCACCAAAATCGGCTAAAGCTAAAATTGCTTTTGGTAGCATTTGCCAGATTTGTTCGTGTAATTATTGCAACCTAGCAATGAAAAAAATGTCCCACAGCCCACAGGGCGAATAAGGACATTTTTTCTTGACCCATGTTGTAATAATTATAAACAAACAAGTCTAGCCACCAAAAATGATTTTAGCTTTTCCTTATTTTATGTTATAATCGTAAGTGTTATGGCGAAGGTAATATGTGTAACTAATCAAAAGGGCGGCGTAGGGAAGACTACGACTGCCGTCAATTTGGCATATTATCTCGCAAAAGATAAATTCAAAACTTTATTGATTGATTTTGATCCGCAGGGCAATGCCACTTCCGGACTCGGAATCGATAAGACCGATTCTGGCGTGCTTGGTATCACCATGACGAATGTTATTCTGGGTGTGGCACAGTTGTCAGATGCAATCCGCCCCACCAAATACAAGAATTTTGACCTCGCCCCTACAGCGCCAGATCTCGCTAATGCCGAAGTCGAAATCACTGGTATGCAACGCAAATTTGTTCGTTTGCGCGATGCTATTCGTAGTGTCGAAAACAACTATGATTACATCATCATCGATTCGCCACCTTCGCTTTCACTCCTTACGGTTAACGGCATGATTGCTAGCAACTATCTTCTACTTCCTGTTCAGACCGAATTTTATGCGCTTGAGGGTGTAGCACAATTATTGGAATCCATGAAGCTAGTTATGAAGCAAGCTAACCCTAGTCTTCGTTTACTCGGCGTACTCGCCACTATGTATGACAAACGCACGAGTCTCTCCATTCAGGTTTATAACGAAATCCAGAAATACTTTAAAAACTTAACTTTCAAGACTACTATTCCGCGCAATGTGCGCGTAGCCGAAGCGCCTAGTCACGGCGTGCCGGTTGGCGCATACGATAAGTTTAGTAAAGGCGCCAAAGCCTATAAAGCATTTACCAAAGAAGTAGAGGAGAGAACGAAATGAATCTGAAAAAAGGATTAGGTCGCGGATTTGAATCACTAATCCCGACCGAGCTCATTGATGACGAGTTTGATCCTACCGCCACCGAAGACAAAAAATCAAGCGAACTCAAAACGCTCAAAATCAGTGAAATCGTGCGTGATGAAGAGCAACCACGCCGTGAATTTGACCAGGAAGCCCTCAATGCATTGGCTGCCTCCATCAAAGAACATGGCGTATTACAACCAATCGTAGTTACCAAAGAAGATGGCAAATATAAAATCGTTGCCGGTGAGCGTCGTTGGCGTGCTAGCAAAATCGCTGGTCTCGAAAAAATCCCTGCTATTATTCGCACATTAGATTCACAGAATCGGCTGGAACTCTCCATTATCGAGAATGCTCAACGTGAGGATTTGAATGCTATCGAACTCGCTACGGCCTACGCTAAACTAAAAACTCAGTTCAACCTTAGCGACGAAGATATCGCCGCCAAAGTAGGGAAGTCCGAGGCCTCAGTCCGTACTACCATGCGACTGTTAAACTTGCCAGAAGATGTCAAAAAAATCATGGTTAAGGAAAAGCTCACCGAAGGCGTTATGCGTCCACTAGTTTCTCGTGACGAGGCCACCATCAAAAAGGTTCTACCAAAAATCATCGAAGAGGGCTGGACTGCCCGCAAAGTCGAACGTTATTTTGCTGATCACACACCCAAATCTTCCGTCGCCTTAATTAAACAAAGCAAATATCACAAAGACGAAGATAGTCTTGCCAGTAAATACAATGCTGTTGTCAAAATCACTGGTCGCAGTCTTACCTTCAAATGCAAATCCGACACCGATTTGAAAAATCTTATCAATAAGTTACGGTAGGATATTAAAAAGCTCTGATTTTGTCGAATGGGAATATTCTTAAAGCCACTGGGCCAATGATTCGGCAGTAGGGAATCGTACCAAGACCGTTCCTCGAGTCCCAAGAATTAGACCCTTCGCGATTATCTCCCGACACAAATAACTCACCTTCTGGTACAGTCAAATCTACTTCGCCAGAAGTATGTTCTTTGGGGCCTTCGGTTTCGGATGTCCGCCATTCGTTATCATAAACAAAACCATCTGGATGTTCGTCGTTATAAATTGTCATCACGCCGTCTTTAACTACTACTCTCTCACCAGGGAAAGCAATTACACGCTTAATGATGTATTGATCATTTACATTGGATGGCACATTACAAGTCATAGGATGTTCAATCCCTTGCGCCTTATATTCTTTGACTTTTTCCTCGTCTTCGTTCAAGAACACGATAATCTGGCCCCGCTCAGGCACATATTCTTGGCCCATAAAATGTGACCAAGAAACCGCTGCGCGATTTACGATTACTCTGTCGTCTTCGTGTAAAGTGTTTTCCATACTTCCACCCACTACATTATAAGAACGATATACATAAGTATTCAAAAGAAGCGTTCCCACTACAATTGCCAAAATAAATGACACTAAGCTCAGAATATCTTTAAACAGAGGATGTCGCTGAAAAAAAGTTGCTTCCATATGGGCTATTATATCATTATTTTAAGCTTAATTTAAAATATTTGCTATAATATATAAATATATGGCAGATTATGTTTTAGCTAGAAAGTCTCGTAATATTGCGAGTTCAGCGGTTCACGTTTTTCTGAATCTCTTACTTGGCGTGGGCTCCGTTTTGATTACGGTCCTATCTGGCAGTCCATTGCTAGGACTGTTACTTGTTTTTATTTCCAAATGGCGAATCTTCGCTGTGCGCAGCCGCTATCTTTGGCTAAATATCAAATCGAATCTCGTCGATTTAATCGTTGGCGTTAGTGTTGTATTACTCACCTATTATGCTGGCTCTTCCTTCTTAGTAGTAGATTTTATCTTGATGGCAATCTATTCGATTTGGCTACTTTTTATCAAGCCGCTCTCTTCTGAACAGGCTACACTTGCACAGTCTCTAATCGCAGTATTTTTGGGTATTTCTGCCGCCACCGTTATGTCCGCAAATGTCGACTCGATTCTTCTAGTGGTATTATCATTCTTGATTGGCTATGCTGCTAGCCGTCATGTATTAGTACAAAGTGACGCCAAAGATTTTACGCTCACCACGCTGGTTTGTGGTCTAGTTTTTGCTGAAGTTGCCAGCCTTTGCTATATGTGGGAAATTGTCTATACCTTTGGTTCTACCGGCATTCGTATTCCGCAACTAGCAATTATTCTAACCATCTTTGCATTCGTTTATAACTATGCGCGCCAGGCCATGATTAAATACCAGGATGATTTCCGCTTCAAGCACATCCTTGGCCCAGTAATTTTTGGCGCATTATTGATCGGCATTATCGTTTTATGTTTTAGTAATCCAATATTTAATATATAAAAGGAGAAAGAATGGAAAAAGAAAAGGGTGAAATTGTTGAAGCGAAAGAAAACGTTCAGAAGGTAGAGCCAGCAACAAGAGGAGAAAAAACCAATAAGAACTCTCTCGCGATTATTCTAGCAGTATTGGCACTTGTGTTTGGTAGCGGCGGCATGGTGCTTGGTTGGCTAGGGTTCGAAAAATCAAACACTCCTATTACCTTTTTGAACAGTGGCAGTGATGGCAATTCGGCCAATTTCACCGAAGGCTCAATTGCCGATGTGGCCGAGAAGGTATCTAAAAGCGTTGTTTCTATTGTTACATCTACCAAAGTCATGAATTATTTTGGCCAAAGCTACGATTCTTCAGCTGCTGGTACTGGTATTATTGCAACCAGCGATGGATACATCGTCACGAATAAGCACGTAATTAATGGAGCCACCAAGGTCACCGTTATTCTTGATGATGGCACAACATACAAAGATGTCGAAGTCGTTACTACCGACCCATTAAACGATGTTGCGTTTCTCAAGATTAAAGATGTTTCAGATTTGAATGCTGCAACCTTGGGCGATTCAAAAACCATTCATGTTGGCCAACAAGTAATCGCCATCGGCAATGCTTTAGGAGAATATCAAAACACCGTCACTTCTGGTATTATTTCTGGCACTGGCCGTTCGGTCACAGCCTCAGATGGTAGTGGCCAAAACTCTGAAACTCTTACTGACATGATTCAGACTGACGCTGCAATTAATTCGGGCAATTCTGGAGGTCCGTTGGTGAATGCTGCTGGTGAAGTTATTGGTATCAACACTGCCACCTCGACTTCGGCCGAAAACATGGGTTTTGCTATCCCAATCTCCAGTGTCAAAGGCATGTTGGCACAGCTAATCGAGAACGGCAAAGCCGAACGTACTTATCTTGGAATTTATAGTTTAGAAATCACTCCAGAAGTTGCTAAAGAATTTAATTTGCCAGTAAACTCCGGCGCCTATCTTTATAGCTCTTCTAGCTATTCTGCTATCGTAAAAGATAGCCCTGCCGCCAAAGCTGGCCTCAAGGATAAGGATATCGTCACCAAGATAAATGGCGTAGAAGTTGGCGCTGCTGGCTCGCTCGCTAGTTTAATTGGCGAATACAAACCAGGCGATACCGTACAACTTACCGTAGTTCGTGAAGGCAAAGAAATCGCCATCAACGTAACACTCGAAGGTTATCCAGAGTAAAAACTAGACAAAACCCACGAGTTTCGAGTAAGGAGTAATTATAATTGCTAGCGTATTGGATGACTTTTTCATGCTGGCAGGGATCAGCTTCCAGAATAAGATACTTAGTCTTTCGTTTGGCAGCCTGGCCTATTAGTTTCTTAATTAAAGCTAGTCCGCCGTCTCCAGCATAAAGGGCGATCGCCGGCTCGCGCGACAAGGCCTTTTTATCTATCCAATCCCAATCGGCGTCCACATAGGGCAAATTAGCTACAATTACATCAAAATCGCCCAAAACATCACTAAGCAAATCTGATTCAACAAACTCGATCTTTGTACCAAGGTTTTTTGCGTTCTTTTTCGCTACCATTAATGCCTTTTTTGATACGTCACAAGCCGTCACGGCTGCTTCCGATAGTTCTAAAGCCAAACTAATCGCCACACATCCAGAGCCAGTTCCTACGTCCAATATTCGCGGATTTCTCGGCAAAACCCTAGGCGCCGGCTTCACGCCAGGTAGATAGCTTTTGCCAGCCAAATTCAGTACTGCATCCACCACCATTTCCGTTTCGGGGCGGGGAATTAAGACGTCGGGCGTAATATCAAAGTCGCGTCCGTAAAAATTAACTTTGGAGCCCTCGTTCATGTTTGGTTAGTTCCTGAATAATATCTTCAATATCGCCATCCATCACCGCCGGAATATTAGATCGAGAATAATGAATTCTATGGTCTGTAACTCGGTCTTGCGGAAAATTATAGGTCCGAATCTTTTCGCTTCGGTCACCCGTGCCAATTAATGACTTGCGCGCCTCGGAAGCGTTCTTTAATTCCTCCTCCTTCTTTTTTTCAAGTAATCTAGAACGCAAAATATTCATTGCTTTCACGCGGTTTTGCTGCTGGCTGCGCTCATCCTGCATTGCTACTACAATACCTGTGGGGATATGAGTAATACGCACTGCTGAATCAGTAGTATTAACTCCTTGGCCGCCATGACCGCCCGAGCGATAGATATCAATACGCAAATCCTCAGGATTGATTTCTAGTTCCTGTTCTGATGCCTCGGGCAGCACTGCCACCGTCACTGTGGAAGTATGAATGCGTCCTTGCGACTCTGTGACTGGCACGCGCTGTACACGGTGTACGCCGCCTTCGAATTTCAATTGCCCATAGGCATTATCGCCCGAAATCTTAAAAATCACCTCTTTCGTGCCACCCGCCTCGTTTAGATTCTCTGAAATTAATTCGGATCTAAGCCCGTGTGCTTCGGCATACTTTAAATACATGCGGTATAGCTCGCCCGCAAACAGGGAAGCCTCATCGCCACCAGCTCCGGCGCGGATTTCAACAATTGCTGGCTTGTCATCGGCAGGATCACGCGGAATCAAGAGCTCTTCTAGTTTTGCTTGTGTCGCTGCGATTTGCTCCTTTAAATTAGCTACATCTTCCTTAGCGATATCACCGAGCTCCGAATCATTAACTAGTGCCTCCGTCTCTGTTAATCTTGTGGAAAAATGTTCAATTTTTTTGTTCAATTCTAGAATTTCGCGTAAAACATTGGCGCGCTTATTTTTGGCACCAAAACTACTATCAGCATATGCGTCAGGACGAGCCAAAAACTCCTCCAGCCCCTCAAGCTCCTCTTTGATTTTCGTTAAATCCATGCTATAATTATAGCACACTTTGGGGATTTAGCTCAGTTGGCTAGAGCGTACGATTCACATTCGTAAGGTCACAGGTTCAAGCCCTGTAATCCCCACCAAATTATTCATGTTGGAACTGAAAAATATAAACTACTCAATCAAAGGTGGGTCTAGGAAAATCCTAGACCTAGTTTCGCTGAAAGTGAATTCTGGAGATTTTGTCGTAATTACTGGGCCGAACGGCAGCGGCAAGTCTACGCTTGCGCAAATCATCATCGGTATTAAAAACCCCACCAGTGGCCAAATAATTTATAATGATACAGACATTACTAATTTATCGATTACTGAGCGAGCAAAGAAGGGCATTGCTTTTTCTTTTCAGCAACCAGTAAAATTTAAAGGAATCAAAGTTTGTGATTTACTAAATATTGCTAGTGGTGCAATGATGGAAAAAGACGAAGCCGGCAAATATTTGGAAAAAGTTGGTTTGAATCCAGAACAATATCTAACGCGAGAAGTAAACGACAAACTCTCCGGCGGGGAATTAAAACGCATCGAAATTGCAACCGTTTTAGCTAGAAACGCCGAAATCCTAATTTTTGACGAGCCAGAAGCCGGTATCGACCTCTGGAGTTTTGAAAACCTCACCAAGGTATTTAAAAAACTAAAAGCCGAGAAAAAAACCATCCTTGTCATTTCTCATCAAGAACGCATTCTAAAGATTGCCGACAAGATTATCGTCTTAGAGGCTGGCAAGATTAAAACGCATGGCTCGCCAGAAAAAATCTTACCACAAATTACAGGAGTAAATCATGAAACTGACTGACGAGGAAAGACAGATCTTTTGTGAGATATTAGCCGAGAGTGATGTTTCGAGGGAATCCGGAGCCTGGCAAGGCGAGGACGAGCGCGCGAGCCCCGTGGCGGACCGCCCCTTGGGACGCGGACGACCCGCAGGGTCGACGGGAGCGAGCGACGCGGCCCGAGAAACATCATCTCAGCTAATTCCCGAGGGTGCCTACAATTTCCGCGTCAATGGCAAATCCGTTGGACGAAAATCTACTAAAAATATCAACGTAGTGCCCAAAGAAGGCGGCAAAGGTCTAGACATCTACATAAAAAAAGACACTAAAAACGAAGCAGTACACATCCCGGTGGCAATTTCTGCAACCGGTCTCAAAGAGGTTGTTTACAATGATTTTCATATTGAAGAAAACGTAGAAGCCACTATTATTGCCGGCTGCGGCATTTATAATTGCGGACCCGAAGATTCGGTGCATGATGGCATACATAGGTTTTATGTTGGTAAGAATTCTAAGATTAAATACATTGAAAGACATTATGGTTTTGGGCCAGGTAGGGGTGGCAAAATTTTAAATCCTGTCACGGAAGTTTATCTAGAAGATGGCGCCACGGCTGAACTCGAAATGGAACAAATAAAAGGAGTAGACTCTACTATTCGCAAAACCACCGCCACTGCCAAAAATAACGCAAAAATCTTCGTTAAAGAGCGTCTAATGACCCATGGACGCCAAGCTGCGGAAAGCATCTACGAGGTTGAATTAGACGGCAAAAATTCCGTTGCCGACATCGCTTCGCGCTCTGTCGCCCAAGATTTATCAAAACAAACCTTCAGGGCCACCATAATAGGGAATAATATTTGTCGTGGTCACTCAGAATGCGATGCTATTTTGATGGATCAGGCAGAAGTTCATGCTATACCAGCCCTAGATGCTAAAACTAAGGATGCTGAGCTAATTCACGAAGCTGCCATCGGCAAAATCGCCGGCGATCAATTAACTAAACTTATGACCCTAGGGCTCACCAGGCAACAAGCCGAATCCAAAATTATCAACGGATTTTTGCGATGATTATCTAAAAATAACCACAAAAAGTACTTGCAATTCCATATTTAGTGCTATATACTAAGTAACGTACACTAAATGTAGCGTCATAACAAAAACACCTGAACATACGAAGGAGGTAAACCATGTTCAAGAGAATTATCAAAAGAGACGGCAAAATCGTCAAATTTGATCCAGAAAAAATCACCGAAGCCATTGCTAAAGCGGGCCTAGCCACAGAAGAATTCAAGTACGACCGCGCCAAAGCTTTATCTGATAAGGTTCTCAAAAAAGCTGCCGAGACCATTACTTCACGCACTCCTAACGTAGAACAAATTCAAGACCTCGTCGAAGAAGTTTTGATGGAATCAAGCTTCAAAAAGACTGCCCGTGCTTATATTCGTTATCGTCAGGAACGTTCGCGCATTCGTGATGCCAAATCTGACCTTATGATGATTTATCGCACCATTTCGCACGCCGATGCATCTGAAGATTCCGATATTAAGCGCTCCAACGCTAATGTCGACGGCAACTCTGCCATGGGTAAAATGCTCCAATTTGGTGCTGAAGGTTCCAAGATGTTTGCCAAATCTGCACTTTTGCGCCCTGATATTGCCGCTGCCCATGATAACGGCGACATTCATATTCATGATCTCGATTTTTATGCAACCGGTACGCTAACTTGTTGCCAATCTGATCCATTTGTCATGTTCGAAAATGGTGGATTTAATACTGGCCACGGCCATCTGCGCACTCCAAACTCAATTGGCTCATATGCTGCTCTTTGCGCCATCCTCCTTCAGGCCAACCAAAACGAGCAACACGGCGGTCAATCTATTCCGAATTTTGATTATGCCATGGCACCAGGTGTAGACAAATCATTTAGAAAAGCATTAAAGAAGAATCTCGAAAAATACAACAAATTTGCCGGCAAAAAACTGCAATTAGAAATCAAAGATGATATTAAATTTGGCGACGATTCTAGACTTAAGAAGGCTAAATGGCCCAAAGAAGTCATCGATGCTAGTAGCGAAGATGTTGAACGTGAAACTCTTCAAGCCATGGAAGGATTCGTACACAATCTTAATACTATGCATTCGCGTGCTGGTGCGCAGGTCCCATTTACTTCAATCAACTTTGGCACAGACACTAGCCCATCGGGTCGCTTAGTTTCTAAATATCTCCTTCAGGCTACCGAAAACGGTCTTGGCAAGGGCGAAACTCCTATCTTCCCAATCTCCATATTTAAGGTAAAAGAAGGCATCAATTACAATCCCGAAGATCCAAATTACGATTTATTTAAGCGTTCAATGGAAGTTTCCGCCAAGCGCCTTTTCCCGAACTTTTGTTTTATCGACGCGCCATACAATCTTAAGTATTATAAGTCAGGCGATTATCGTACCGAAATTGCTACCATGGGCTGCCGCACCCGTGTTTTTGCGTCTATCTTCCCAGAATCAGATGGCATCGTTACTGGACGAGGCAACCTTTCGTTTACTACCATCAACTTAGTGCGTATCGGCATCAAACATGGAATTTGCCTAGGCGAACGCAAAGAAGCCGATTGGGATGGATTCTATCACGAGCTCGACGAAAAACTTGACCTAGTAAAAGATGAACTCTTAGAACGTTTTGAATTTCAAGCCAATCAACATGTTCGTAACTTCCCATTCTTGATGGGGCAAGGGAACTGGATTGGCTCCGATAAACTTGGACCTAACGACACCTTGAGGGATGTAATCAAGCATGGCACATTGTCAATTGGCTTTATTGGCCTTGCCGAAACCTTGGTTGCTATGGTTGGCAAACACCACGGCGAAGATGAAGATGCTCGTGAGCTTGGTCTTGATATTATCACCCACATGCGCGAAAAATGCGACCAGTTCTCTAAAAAGTATAAACTCAATTTCTCGCTACTTGCTACGCCTGCCGAAGGTATCGCCGGCCGCTTTACTAAGATTGATCGCAAGGAATACGGCAAAATCAAAGGCGTGACCGACCGAGAGTTTTATACCAATTCGTTCCATGTGCCAGTTTATTATCCAATTTCTGCTTTTGAAAAGATTGAAATTGAGGCGCCATATCACAACCTCTGCAATGCTGGCCACATTACCTATATCGAGCTCGATGGCGACCCGTCTCAGAACATCGCTGCCTTTGAGGCCGTGATTCGTAAAATGCACGACGAAGGTGTTGGCTACGGTTCGGTTAACCATCCAGTTGATCGCGATCCAGTTTGTGGCTTTTCGGGTGTCATTACCGGAGATCGATGCCCACACTGTGGTCGTCTCGAAGGTGATCTTCCATTTGAAAAAGTCTGCAGCTGCGCGAAAGGGGAATAATGGATTGGCACAAGATTTCACTTGCCAAAATCGCTAAACAGCTCGAAACGCCGGAGGGATATATTCGTCTCTCCGGCCCGCTCGAACACGACAACATCGTTAATGGTGATGGCCTTCGTGTGGTTCTTTGGACTCAAGGTTGCCCTAATCATTGCCCAGGATGTCAAAATCCCGAAACCTGGGACTATGAAAGCGGCACTTTGGTAAAAATCGAAGATATCAAAAAGGAGCTTGCTAGTTTTAAAGGTCAGGTAGGACTAACATTCTGCGGTGGGGAACCATTCGTCCAGGCTAAGGCTTGCAAAGAAATTGCCGATTATGCGCGTCAAGAATTTGGTTGGAATATTTGGAGTTTTTCTGGTTTTACCTATGAGATTATCAAAGAATATGGCAAAGAGCCGTGGGAGCTTCTTAAATCTTTAGATGCATTAATCGATGGACCATTTATTCTAGCTCAAAGAGATTTAAGCTTAAGATTTCGTGGTTCCAAGAATCAACGTCTTCTTCATCTCGAATTAGGCACTGGCAAAATTTTGCAGGTAGAGTAATCTTCTGATATAATTAGAAAAATAACTGCGGAGGAAAAATGGATAATAATACTTTTACGGTTCTCCCAATGAGCCAACGTTTTGGCAATTTGGAACCAGGAGAATCGTATGATGGCTCCATTACTATTGTAAATCCAGCTGATGCTACGGAAAATTTCTCGTACAAAGTTTCATTATTGCCGTACGGCGTCGTTGGTAGAGATTATACTGCCGATCTAACTACGGATAGTGACCACACAGCCATTGCAAAATGGATTACTGTCGAGGAACCGACTGGTGAAGTTAAACCTAACGAATCAAAAGAAATCAAATTCACCATTAAAGTGCCAGAAGATGCTCCGGCCGGTGGTCAATATGCCGCCATTGCAGTATCCTCCAATAACGAGGCTAGCAGTACACAGGGTGTTGCGGTGCAAAACGTTTTCGAATTAGCCAGCCTAGTCTATGCACAAGTAGCTGGCGAAACAAGACACGTAGGTGAAATCTTAGAGAATAATATTCCTGGCTTTGTCACCTCTACTCCAGTCACCGTTGGCGCTCTCATTACTAACGGAGGCAACGTCCACGAAGACGCTACATTTGTGATTACGGTTTCGGATTTCTTTACTGGACGGGTGATTTTGCCAACCGAAGAAAATGATGGCGAATACAACGAAATCATCATGCCAGATTCTGAGCGTTACGTTGAACGCGAAATCAGCAATCTTCCTGCACTCGGCGTGATTAAGGTTAATCAAACAATATATTATAATGGTGATGTCTCAAAGGAAGAAAAAGACATCATTATTTGCCCCATCTGGTTCTTGGCGCTCGCGATACTTACTTTAGCCGCAATAATTGCCACAGTTATTATGATTATTAAAAAGCATAAAAAGAATAAAGCAAGGTTAGGAGTATAAAATGTCAAAGATTAAAAAAGCAATTATCACCGACGCAGGCTTTGCTAGTCGCTATTTACCAATTACTAAAACCATCCCAAAAGCCATGATCCCAATCGGCTCTAAGCCAGTTATGCAACTGTGTGTAGAAGAATGCGCTAAAGCCGGCATTAAAGAAATCATCATCGTAGCTACTCCAAATACTAAGTCTAAAGAAATCTACGACGATTATTTCCATAATCCCGCCAGCAATGTTAAAGAACTTTTAACCAAGCAGGGCAAAACCGAGCGTTTTGAGTCAGTACAGGAGGTTCTAAATCTACCAAAAATAATCGTTATAGAACAAAATCCAGATTTGCCATACGGCAATGGCTCTCCTATCGTTTCCGCCAAACAATTTGTAGAAGGCGAAGAAGCATTCGTTGTGCTTTATAGTGACGATTTAATTCTTGGTCAAGGCGATGTAGAAACCCTCATTCATGAGTATGAACAACACCCAGACGCTAAAGCCGTGATTGCGGCACAAGAAATGCCAGAATCCGTTTGGCACAAATATGGCATGATCGCACTTAAAGAAAACGGCACTCTAAGCCATATAGTAGAAAAACCCAAAACTCCAGACCTTAGCCCGAGTAATCTAACTAGTTACGGACGCTATCTACTTACTCCAGAAGTCTTTGATTATCTCGTGCCCAGCAATACGGGGCTAGACGGTGAGTTATGGACCGTTGATGCAATCACTAAACTCGCCGAGCGTGGCGACGTCTTTGTGGCTCGCAGTCAGGGGAAATGGATTACTACCGGCGACCCCAAAAACTATTTTATGGCACATCTTGAATACGTATTATCCGAAACGGATTATGGCGAAGATATTAAGCGTGCTATAATGGGATAAAGGAGATATAAAAAAATGAACGTAGCAGAATGGATATTAGTTGCAATCTTAAGTTTAACGCTTTTGATTTTCTTAATCGTGGGCATTGTGCTCATAATCAAGCTTATCGGTCTCACTGGAGATGCACGCAAGGTTGTTATCAAAAGCCAAGACATTGCCGACAATGCCAACGGTATAGTCAATAACGTTAAGGGTATGACTTCGATTGGTGGTACAGTAGAAATGTTTGTAGACAAATATATCAATCCCAAGCTCAAGGAAAAAATGAAAGAAAAGAAGGAGGAGAAAAAAGATGACGGAAAAAAATAAAAGCGGTGCCGGTAAATTTTTCCTAGGTGCTTTGCTTGGTGGAATCGCTGGTGCTATTGCTGGCAAGTTCATCAAAGTTAATCCTGATTCGGGAGAAGAGCTCGAAGACGCAGAAGAATCGCATTGTAATTGTGACAACTGCGAATGTGATAAAAAAACTACTACTAAAGAAAAACCAGCAGCCAAGAAAAGCGTAAAGAAATAGTGCTTTGAGGGGTATCCAGGGGTCGCGCCGTGGATAAATGGTCGAAAGACCTGTCCCCTCAAAGCGTATTTTTTTGTGCTATAATCTTATCATTATGAGTTTGAAACCGAGTGATTTTGTCCATTTACACAACCATACGCACTACTCGCTTCTTGATGGCTTAACCAAAATTCCCGAACTTGTTGAATTTGTCAAAAACGATGGCATGGAAGCTGTAGCTGTTACCGATCATGGTACTATGTCTGGCCTCGTAGAGCTATATAAAGAGTGTAACGCCGCAGGAATCAAACCTTTGCTTGGCTTAGAGGCCTATGTTGCTGCGCGCAAAATGACCGACAAAGACCCAGCTCACGACAAACAGCGTTTCCATGTGACTCTCATCGCTATGAATAACAAAGGCTTTGAAAACCTTTGTCGTATTATGAGTAACGCCGAAGAGCACGGCAAGTACTACAAACCCCGTACCGACCATGACGAACTCAAAAAGTATAACGAAGGTATTATCTGTTTGTCGGGTTGTATGGGCTCCGAGATTTCTGAAGCTATTCGCGCCGGCGACGATAAGCGGGCTTTTGAATTGATCGATTGGTACAAAAATGTGTTCAAGGACCGCTTTTATTTAGAGATGCAGGACCATGGTCATCCAAAATCCTCCACGCACTCAGAAGAGCAAAAGAAGGTTAATGATTGGCACATGGCTCATGCTAAAGAACTCGGCATTCCGCTCGTTGTTACCTGCGATGCTCATTATTTGAAGCATGAAGACCAGGACGCACACGAAGTATTACTTTGTATTGGAACTGCTGCCAATCTCTCGGATACTAATAGGATGACGTTAAAAGATTATGATCTTCATGTAATTCCAGCTGAAGAAATCATTGAGCATTGGCAAGATACTTGTCCCGAAGCCGTGCTTAACACTAAAAAAATTGCCGACCGCTGTGATGTTGATTTGCAGTTAGGCAGAATCTTAATTCCTAAGTTTCCCGTGCCTGACGGCGAAGACGAAAAGACTTATCTTGATAAATTAGTTTTTCAGGGGCTTGTATACCGCTATGGGGGCAAAAAACTTGAAGAAACAACGAACCTAGCCGTAGAGGAATGCCGTAAGATTCTTGAAGAAGTTGATAAAGACCGGGATGATTTACATAAAGTCTTGCCACGTATTGATTATGAGTTATCCGTAGTAGACAAAATGGGTTATAATGGCTATTTCTTAATCGTGCAAGATTTTATCAACTGGGGCAAAAGTCAGCGTATTGTATATGGACCAGGGCGTGGTAGCGCAGCTGGTTCAATTTTGGCTTATGCTCTTCGCATCACCGAACTCGATCCGCTCAAATACGACCTGCTCTTTGAAAGGTTCTTAAACCCAGACCGTATCAGTATGCCAGATATCGATACTGACATCCAAGATACGCGTCGTGACGAAGTAATCGAATACTGTACCAAAAAATACGGAGAAGAGCGGGTTTCAAATATTGCTACCTTCGGTAAAATGATGGCCAAAAACGCTGTGCGCGACGTTGCTCGTGTGTTGGAGGTTCCTTACTCCGAAGCTGACCGCCTCGCCAAAATGGTTCCAGATCCAGTGATGGGCCATCACGTGCATCTTAAAGACGCCATTAAAGACGTACCAGACTTAAAACAGGAATACGAAACCAATCCTACTTCAAAGGAAGTAATCGATTTTGCCTCCCGTCTGGAGGGCACCATCAGGAATCACGGTGTGCATGCCTGTGGCGTAATTATTGCCCCAGACGATTTAGTCAAATTCCTTCCGCTCGAAGTTTCCGCCAAGGGGCCAATTGCCGCTCAGTTTCCCATGGGCCAGGTTGAAGAGCTCGGCCTACTTAAAATGGACTTCTTGGGCCTATCTAACTTATCCGTAATCAATAATGCACTTCGCATGATTCGTAAGGTCTATCAAACCGATATCGATTTATCTAATTTACCACTCGACGACAAAGAGACCTACGAATTATTGCAACGTGCTGAAACCACCGGCGTATTTCAACTAGAATCCGCTGGCATGAAACGTTATCTGCGCGACCTCAAAGCTTCAACCTTTGAAGATATTATCGCTATGGTGGCATTATATCGCCCTGGGCCAATGCAGTTTATCGACTCTTTTATTAAACGTAAACATGGGGAAGAACCTATCACCTACCTTCATCCAGGTCTTGAAAATTCGCTTAAAAACACCTACGGTATTTTGATTTATCAGGAGCAGTTCATGCAGATTTCTAAGGAATGGTGCGGCTTTACTGGTGGTCAGGCTGATACTCTGCGTAAGGCGGTAGGGAAGAAGAAAATTGACCTCATGAACAAAGTGAAACCAGAATTTATTGAGGGTGCCATCAAAATAGGTGGTGCCACTAAAGAAATTGCCGAAACATTTTGGAATCAGCTCCTAGATTTTGCAAACTATTGTTTCAATAAGTCTCACGCTGCGTGCTACGCTTTGATTGCTTACTGGACAGCTTATCTAAAAGCGCATTATCCAGACGCCTTCATGGCTGCGCTTATGACGGCCGATATGCGTTGGACTGATCGCCTTGCCATCGAAATCGCCGAGTGCAAACGCATGGGGCTAAAAGTTCTAGGCCCAGATATTAATCAGTCCTACGGCGACTTCGGTATTGTGGGCGGCGAAAAAACTATTCGTTTTGGCTTGTCCGGCATCAAAAACATGGGCAAATCCTTGGTGGAGGAAATTGTTATCCCAGAGCGCGATAAAAATGGTCCGTTCAAATCTGTCTGCGATTTTGCTAAAAGAGTAGATTCTACCAAATTTAATAAAAAATCCTGGGAATCTGCTATTAAGACCGGCGCTTTTGATAGATTTGGCAATACTCGTTCAGATTTACTATTCAATCTAGAAGCAATTCAGGCCTATGGATCCAAAATTCAAAAAGACGTCGGTTCTGGACAAACTGATTTGTTTGGAATGATGGGGACCGCCGGAGAAGTCCCAGAGGTAGAAATTAAGCCGGCGCCTGTGCAGCATCCTGAAAAGGAACAACTCTTGTGGGAAAGGGATTTAATGGGGCTTTATCTTTCTGCTCACCCATTAGATAAATACGATACTTATTTTGAGGAACAAACCCATCCGATGTCTTTGATTACAGTAGAGAACAATAACAAAATTGTTACCATCGGCGGCATCATTACTAACGTTCGCACTATCCTTACCAAAAAGGGCGATAAAATGGCCTTTGTTAAAATAGAGAATAAGACAGACGAAACGGAGTTTATTGTGTTCCCAAGTGTTTTTGCCGAACATGGTGCCAAGCTAGAAGTAGATAATGTAATTCGTTTATCTGGCAAGGTCAACGCTACCGATAAAGATGGTAATATTACTTCGGATGTAAAAATCTTAGCCGAGTCAATTGAGCTAGTCTCAGACGAAGTACTAGATAATTACAAATCTACTGGCACTAAGCTAGCTATGCCAGTAAGCGCGCCAGCCGTGAATCGTCGTCGCGGTAGCCGTACTTCAGCCGAAAGGGTGTATTCTGGTGCCAAGAGGGCGCCCGCCTCTGCTCCGATTGATCCGCCGCAAGTATTAAAAGAGCCACCCAAGGATCATTCTAAAGAGCGTCTCTATATATTAATAGAAGACCCTAACAACACAGAAGTTCTTGCCGCCATTCGCCGCTTAGCCGATATTTACCTCGGCGTTCAAGAAGTGGTGCTGGTGCTAAAGGACGGGGAAGCCAAGCGCCCGCTCAGAATGCCGTTTAAGGTAGATGCCACGGACAAGGCACTAGTCCAAAAACTCCAAGACCTCGTAGGCCCCGAAAAAGTCAAAATTTGCTAGCAAAAACCCTTGCATTTCGTGGGGGGAGGGTGGTATTATTATAAACATAAAGGTCGTACAATAAACATGGGAAGCATTAAACAAACAGGTGTGTTAATTTTCTTAGCTTTGCTTAGCAGTATTTTTGTTGCCACAAGTAGTGCTAGTAATGTTTCTGCCTTCACCATGTCCATTACTTCCTCAGAAGACGCTTCCATAGATATCTTGCCGGATAAAGATAGTGATACCAGTACTAATATCAGTGTAGATGATGTAAATGTAGTAACTACTTGTAGGGCAGGCTATAACCTCACCATGTCCACTTCCGTAAATAACAATAACTTATATCTAAATGGTGATAGCACTAATAACACTACTGGTACTTACTTTACACCAGTAAATGGTACTTCTCCTCTAAATACCTCCACTAACTCTTGGGGCTATTTCTTTTCTAACGTAGCTAGATCTCAAACTCCTACTATTCCTACTAAAACCAGTGTCTTTAGTCCAGTCCCTACCAGTAATGCTACTCCTGCCACTTTAAAGACTACTACCCAAACCGCTAGTAGTGCAGATATTAACGATACCTTGCAAGTATATCTAGGTGTCACTATGAATAACAGCATTACTCCAGGTTCCTATAAAATGATTCCAGAAAGTAACCAAAGTGGAGCAGAGAACGGCTCCTTAATATACTACCTTACTATGGATGGTAGCTGTAATGTTGTAGATATTGCCTATGATGGTAATAATGCCGATGCTGGTACTATGGGTGCAGTAGGTACTGGAGTAATCCATACCAATGTTAAAGATGGAGACAATATCAGTCTTATTGCTTCTAACTTTTCTAGAACTGGCTATGGCTTTGCTGGCTGGTCCTTTGACAGTGATGCTGGCACTAAACTCCTAGATAACGATAACACTAATAACCCAGTAGTCTATGGCCCACAAGAAGACATTACTTTACCAAATGATCTCCTAAACTACGATACTGATAGTGATGGTATAGTTAAACTCTATGCTGTATGGCTACAGAGCCAAGGAGACCTCCAAGGCTGGGTGGGCTGCGCAAATCTAGACACTGCTACCTACGATTCCACCACTGGCAAACTAGACCTCACCAAAAACAGCGTCACTGCCCTTACAGACCAACGAGACCACCAGACCTATGCTGTAGCTAGACTAGCTGATGGTAACTGTTGGATGATTGAGAATCTAAGACTAGATAACAATGCCACTAATCCAAATTGGGGAGATGATAACCTAAGCCAAGGCTTTGGTGGAGCATTTGTGGGGCTAGCGAATCCAGAAACCGTCAACTTCGCTAATGGTACCACCGCTAACTCCCTCTACTCTACTTCTAATATTACTGGTTCTAACCAAAATTACCGCTTCCCCCGCTATAATAACCGAAATACCGCTTCACCAGCAACAAATATAACAAGTAATGACGCCAACATCTATAGTTATGGTAACTACTACACCTGGGCAGCAGCTATCGCTGATACATCTTACTATACTAATGGTGCCCATAATACTACCTCTATTTGTCCTGCTGGTTGGAGTATACCAATAGGAGCACAAACTACAGCAAGTAAAAGCTTTGGCGCACTTAGCGTAGCATTAGGTGGTCCAACAAATGGTGCAACTGCAGACTCATCTTCCACTCCAACAGGAACAGTAATGTCTGGCATCTTTAGAAGCTATCCTAATAACTTTATTTATTCCGGCTACCTCAGCGGTGCTTCGCCAGCCTTTCGTGGCTCCTACGGGAACTATTGGTCTAGTACTGTGTACGGCAACGACCGTAGTTACGCCCTGAGCTTGGCTAGTAGCGGCGTATACCTGGGTGCCAACTACCTCAAGTACTCCGGTCTTAGCGTTCGTTGTGTCGTCCCAAGCAATCTCTATGCCATCCATTTTGATGCTAATACTACGGGTACTGTTACTGGAACAATGCCAGATCAAAGTATTACTGCAGATACGGCTACCAACTTAAGATCCAATGCCTTTCAACGTCCCGCCACTTCTAGTGTCGCCTACCGTTTTGTTAAATGGAATACAAAACCAGACGGTACCGGTACAGATTACGTAGATGGCGCATCGGTTACTAATCTAGCTTCCATTGGTCAAACCATCACTCTCTACGCCATTTGGGAACAAGTTACCCCAATGATCATAAATTTCCAAAGTAATGGCTTATCCTTTGCTGATTCCTCAACTGCTAATACAGTTTATTATTCAAACACTTGCGGAAATGCTGCTGTTGGTACAACGCCACGCTATTCACATACTCCAAACATAGACGATAACGGTACCCAAAATAGCAATTATGCTAATAGCTATACCATGAATGATGTTGTAACGATTGACAATGCTTCTAAGCTTAAGATTGAATTAACCTACGGCGGCGAATCAGCAAACTATGACTGGGTATCCGTTTGGTCTGGTAGTCACCCTACCTTTACCGCAGCTAGTGATTACAACGACAGCTCCAAAGTTAATATGGGTTCTATCACAAACAATAAATATGGCGGTGGTTCCGGAACTACTGTAACTGGGACTATTTCTGGTAACTCTGTGACTTTTGCCTTTAAGTCTGACAGTGGCGGTGTAGGCAACGGTTATGGTTATTATGCCGTAGTTACGGCGCTAGATGCTAACGGTAACACCCTAAATACTGGTGATACTGTTCAGGTTTGCTCTCGCTCTCTCGTAAATGGTGAATATAAAACACCCGTGGTTGATTCTCTTCGTACTTTCTATGGTTGGAATGAAAACCAATCTGCTACCACCGCAGATTACACTGCCGCTGATGATGTCCTAAACAATCTCCCGGGTAGCAACGGTGAAACTAAAACTCTCTATGCTATTTGGAAAAACAACCTCACAATAAATTACAACGCTAATGGCGGTACTGGTACTGTTGCAAGTCAATCAGTAGCTGCAGGAGAAAAAATTACCTTAAAGAGCAATAGCTTTACCGCACCTACTAATAAAAGGTTTAAAAACTGGAATACCTCTCCAGATGGCACTGGTACCTCCTATTCTGCTAATACAAACTTTACTGCTCCAGATAATGTAGCCTACAATGACTCAATTACTCTTTACGCTATTTGGGATGAAGTCTATTACATTGCCTTTAATGCCAACCAGGGAACTGGTTCTATGACTAACCAAACCGTAGTAAGGGATAGTGCTACAAATATTAAGGCCAGCACTTTCACTCGTTCTGGTTATATCTTTTATGGCTGGAATACGGCCGCAGATGGTAGTGGTACCTTCTACAGCGATGGCCAAAAAGTCACTAATCTTACCACTACGGGCAACACTATTACGCTTTATGCTGTTTGGAAGAATGGAGCTTATCTAGATACTGGACAGAATGTAAACCGAAAGCTAAAAAGACTGGCAGGAAACAGCACAGCTACTTATTCCACGCAGGACAATACTATTACTGCTCTGATTCGTTCTAACACCTTGCCAAACGGCTTCACTCCCGCTACCGAAAACACCATCTCTGCTAGCACTTCACCAACTCCAATCTATGCCTGGTATGATTCCGGAACCATCTACTACTATTCAGAAGCTACCAATATCTTCATGAATAAAACCTCCAGCCATCTCTTCCGTGAAATGAGTGTTCTATCTAACCTTTCTACCGTCTCTACCTGGGATACCACTAAAGTGACGAATATGGCTAACATGTTCTCCTCTGCCGGCCGCATCGCCACCACCTGGTCCGTAGGTGATCTCTCCAACTGGAACACTGCTAGCGTGACGGATATGTCTTACATGTTCAACAATGCCGGCCAGAGCGCTACCACCTGGTCTGTAGGCGATCTCTCCTCCTGGAACACGGCTAGCGTGACGAGTATGCTTCAAATGTTCCAATATGCCGGCTACAGTGCCACCACCTGGTCTGTAGGCAATCTCTCCTCCTGGAACACTGCTAGCGTAACGAGTATGTCTAGCATGTTCTACCGTGCCGGCTACAGCGCCACCACCTTCAGCCTAGATCTCTCCTCCTGGAACACGGCTAAGGTGACGGATATGCGTAGCATGTTCGACGATGCTGGCCACAGCGCCACCACCTGGTCCGTAGGCGATCTCTCCTCCTGGAACACTGCTAGCGTAACGAATATGAACCAAATGTTCTACCAAGCCGGCTACAGCTCTGGCACCTGGTCCGTAGGCAATCTCTCCTCCTGGAACACTGCTAGTGTAACGAATATGTCTAGTATGTTTTTATCTGCTGGCTACAACGCTACCACCTTCAACCTAGATCTTTCTTCTTGGAACACTGCTAGTGTAACGAATATGTCTTACATGTTCTCCTCTGCCGGCCGCATCGCCACCACCTGGTCCGTAGGTGATCTCTCCAACTGGAACACTGCTAGTGTAACGGATATGTCTTACATGTTCAAATATGCCGGCTACAGCGCCACTAACTGGTCCGTAGGCGATCTCTCCTGGAATACGGCTAGTGTAACGGATATGAACCAAATGTTCTACTATGCCGGCTACAGCGCCACTAACTGGTCCGTAGGCGATCTCTCTTCCTGGAACACTGCTAGCGTGATGAATATGCTTTACATGTTCTACTATGCCGGCTACAGCGCCACCACCTTCAGCCTAGATCTCTCCTCCTGGAACACTTCCAGTGTGACTAGGATGGACAATATGTTCTACTATGCCGGCTATAGCGCTACCACCTGGTCCGTAGGCGATCTCTCCTCCTGGAACACTGCTAGTGTAACGAATATGTCTAGCATGTTCGACTGTGCCGGCTACAACGCCACTGCTTTCACTCTAGATCTCTCCTCCTGGAACACTGCTAGCGTGACGAATATGTTTAGCATGTTCTACCGTGCCGGCTACAGCGCCACCACCTGGTCTGTGACGATTCCAAGAACCAATGGAGCTGCCTCGCCAATTTCTAATACTACCTCCAATCTTTATGGTAACTCTATATCCGTAACCGCTACTCCACCTTCTGGTAAGTCCTTTACCCTAGCAAATTAAACCACCCAATCCTTATTGGCTCAATTAAAACCACCAAGCCCATCTAGTGGTATAATATAACCATGAAACAAGCAAAATCGGGAGATATGGTTACGGTTAATCGTAGAGCTCACTATGATTACACGCTCGGCGACGAGCTTGTTGTGGGCATGAGTCTAAATGGTGATGAAGTTCGCTCTATTCGCGATCACCATGTCCAGCTTAAGGGTTCTTTTGTGACGGTCAGAAATTCTGAACTATGGCTGAATAATCTCACGCTAGGTGCAGATACTGCCAGAAATATCAAACTCCTCGCTACCAAAAAACAAATCGCTGGTCTAGAGCGTGAAAAGGTTGCTGGTTCTACTATCGTCCCAGTCAAACTCCTGGGTGGCTCTCGCCACATTAAACTTGTTATTGCTGTAGGGAAAGGTAAGAAAAAATACGACAAGCGTGAAACTATCAAAAAACGCGACATAGAAAGAGGGCGTTATGCTTAAAATCTATTCCTGGAACGTTAACGGCCTCCGCGCAGTAATTAGAAAGGGTGCCTTACAAAAGTTTATTGAAGAACAACGTCCAGATATCTTATGTCTTCAAGAAACCAAAGCCAAGCCAGGCCAAGCTGAAATCGATTTGCTAGAATACGAGGAGCTTTGGAATTCGGCGGAACGTCCAGGCTACGCTGGCACGGCTATTTTTACCAAGACTAAACCATTGTCTGTGCGCAACGATTTCCCTGTCAAATCCGATATCGCCGACCAATTTGGCAATCCATTAAATGAGGGAAGAGTATTAACCGCAGAATTTGAGCATTTTTATTTGGTGGATGTCTATACTCCAAATTCTAAAAACGCTCTAGAAAGGCTATCGCTCCGCAAAGAGCTTTGGGATCCGGAGTTTTTAAACTATCTTAAAAAACTTGAACAAGAAAAACCAGTCATTGCTTGTGGCGATTTTAATGCTGCGCACGAAGAAATCGACATCGCTCGCCCTAAAACTAATCATCACTCTGCCGGTTTCACTGACGAAGAACGACAGGGAATTACTAATTTAATCGATGCCGGTTTTGTTGATACCTTCCGCACTTTTCATCCTAGTGATATTCGTTATACCTGGTGGAGCCATTGGGGTCACGCTCGTGAAAACAATGTTGGCTGGCGGATTGATTATTTTTTCATCTCAAAGTCACTTAAAAAGAATCTTCAATCTGCCGAAATCTACGAAAACTATATGGGCTCTGACCACTGTCCAATATCAATCGAAATGGAGTTTTGATGGACTACTTCGAAAAACTAGAAACCACCCAAACGGATTTATCTTGGAATATTCCAGAACAAAAGCAGGGCACGGTAAACATTATCGGTGGTAATAGCCAAAATTTTCGCACCGAGGTAAAGATTGCGGAATATTTAAATTCAAACTACCCAATTGAAATATTGAATGTGGTTTTACCAGATGCGCTTAAAGTAAAACTTCCGCCTTTGCCAAATCTAGTGTTTTTAAAGTCCACCGATTCTGGCTCTTTTGCTGACGAAAAAGAACTGAGAACAATCATTGGCCGTGCCGATTTTAGCTTGATTTTAGGTGATTTGTCAAAAAACTCCGTCACGAATAAAGCCATATCAGGCGCCTGCGATTCTGCCGAAAAACCTCTATTAATTACACGCGATGCAGTGGACCTGATTACAGAGAATACCAGTGATCATATGTTGATGAATGAAAAACTCATCTTTTTTGCCTCATTGCCGCAACTCCAAAAACTCCTTCGCGCTGTTTATTATCCCAAAATGCTCTTGATGTCACAATCATTAATTCAGGTCGCAGAAGTACTGCATAAATTCACCCTGAGCTATCCCGTCAATCTCATTACCTTACATGAGGGCCAAATCCTAATTGCAAAAAATGGCTTAGTGAGGGCAATCAGTCTGGAAAAATCTGGTTATTCGCCTATGATGTTTTGGAGTGGGGATCTAGCTGCCAAAATCCTCGCCCTTAATCTCTACAATCCGTATCAATTTATTGACGCCACAACCAATGCAATAATGGTGAATAACTAATATTAGTTATTTGGCTTTTTTTGATAATTTTCGTTCAATGTCAACTGCATCGCGTGATATGTTTTGTCTCCTTTGTCTCAAGAAAAACCAGACAAATACAAAAATCAAACAACCAAAGACAAAGAGCCCCCATTTAACCGATTCTGGCCAACTTGTAGCAAACAAAATTAATGCATTCGTGAAACCCAGACAGATAGTATATAAATATCTTCTTGATAGAACAATCTTCTTGGCTAGTGGGAAATTGCGCTGAGCGAGTGAATTTATTGTGCAATCATCGGGGTGCCCAAGCAATTTGCCATATATTAGCAAATCGCCACCGACCGAAGAAACTGCGTAATAAATAATAATAATTAAACCTACAATCCAGTTCACTTGCAAAGTCAAAAACAATACTTGTGCCCCGGCCAAAAGTACATCTGCTGCCATGTCAAATTTGGCTGCATATTTACGATATTTCGGAGTTTTGTTTTTGGGAAAAGGCCATTTGCGCGCACAGGTGCCATCAAAAGCATCCGTCAGTTCTGCCACTAAAAAGATAATAAAAGCGTTTTCTGCTGGACACCCTACGAACGCTAGCACCAACAGAACGCTGGCTAGAATTAATCTTGAAAACGTTAGAATATCTGCTGAATATCTCATGATCTTATTTTATCAAATATTTCTAATAATTTCTTAATACGATTGGATATTAAGATTTGCTCACGGTTCTTTAGCATTACCTCACTCATCTGCTGGATTCTGGCTGGATGGGCCAACAAATCATTCAGTGCCTTAGCCATGTCTTCAGTATTTTCGGAGATGCTTAAGACATAGCTACCTTTTGGCACGATTTCTTGCATGTCAGGATCACAGAAGAAGACTGGCACTCCGTGTGCCTCAGCTTCAATTAATGTCATCCCAAAGGTATCAAAATTATAAGAAACGAGTACATCTAAATGGGCTTTACTGATGGCTTTCTGTACCTCATCAAATGGTTTGTCGCCGTAAAACTTTATATTCAAACGGTTTACTTTGGCAAATTGCTTGGCTTTTAATAAATCTCCACCATTACCATAAACATCCAATCGATACTTGCCGTTCACCATCTTGAGAGCACGCAAAAACGGCATGATTCTTTTTTCTCCCGAAACTCGCGAATGCCAAATAATTTTTAACATATCGCCATTGTTTAAAGTCTTAACCGCAGGGTCAACGGGAAAGTGCTTATCAGTAAAACCGTTTGGTAATACTTCGATATCTTTTTTTACGCCATAATGAATGAGTTTTTTGCGAAAATGTTCAGACGGCGTTAATACCAAATCTGCATAATTTGCATGGTTTACCATCATGGTCCACATTTTGGCCTTAGCTATTGTATTGGCTAAATAAGAATCGTGTCGAATGCGAACGGGATGGGGAAGATACCAACTATGAAACCAGTTTAATAGTGCGGCTACAGACGTCCTGAACCCGAAAGGTATAATATTTGCCTCGCCCATGTCCTCGCGTCCGTGCATTACTTGTACTGTGGGAATCCCCAGTTTTTTGCCAAGTCGCAACCCCGCGATTGAGCAACCAGATTCGTAATGAACGTAAAATACATCAAAATCTTTAATTTCGGGGTGATTATTTTTTAGCCACTTTTCAATTATTTTTGGTCGTCGCGATACCGGCGTAGCTCCCCTAAAGCATAATCTACAGCTAGGAACCTGAAAAATCTTTTGTTTGGCTAGCTTCTTTAACTCAGCGTCTGATTTTGGATATCCAGTGCTAAACACATATACTGTATGTCCCAGGTGTTCTAGCTCGGCTTTTTGCGCATTAATCGAACTTACAATCCCGCCGGTCAAATCTAAATAACAATCAGAGAAAAAAGCAATTTTCATTTATATTACATTATATCATTGAATATTACTAATCTGGTCATACTTTAGATCTAATGAACAAGCATTCAGATTAGTAGTATTAATGATATAATCTATATATGGCAACCAAGAAGGAGTCTGACCGTATTAAAAAAGCCGTCGCGCTTGCCACTAAGGCACACGAAGGTCAGTTTCGCAAGACCGGCGAACCATATATTGTCCACCCACTAGCCGTTAAAAAAATCCTTGAGGAATGGGGCATGGATGAAGATACGATTATCGCCGGTGTTCTGCACGATACCGTAGAAGATACTTCGCTTACTTTGAACGATATCAAACAAGAATTTGGTGAGCCAGTAGCTTTTTTGGTGGATGGTGTAACTAAACTATCTACGGCACGAAACGGCATGCGCGATATTGACACGTATTTGCCCGCCACAAAAGATAATTTTTTGCGTCTCATGATTGCTCTCGGTGACGATATTAGAGTATTGATTATTAAACTTGCCGATCGCCTGCACAACCTGCGCACACTTTCTGCTTTACCACCTGATAAACAAAAGAAAATTGCTAAAGAATCTCTCGAAGTATTTGCTCCTCTCGCTGATCGGTTAAATATGGGCTTGCTCCGCGCCGAAATGTCTGACCTCGCCTTTAAATACGTTGATCCACGTCGCTTTGAAGAGTTAAGAGGCTTAATTGAAAAGTATAATAAATCAGCCGAGAAGTCTCTAAAAAAAATCGAAGATGAAATCACAACGGCACTTAGCAGGGAAAAAATCAAATTCACTCTCTCTGGACGCGTAAAATCAGTCTATTCGCTTCACAAAAAACTCGCCAAGCACGATCAGAATATCAACGAAATCTACGATTTAATCGCTCTTCGTATTATCGTGGATGACGTCACAGATTGTTATCTGACTCTTGGTGTTATCCACTCGCTCTACACCCCGATGGGCGGCCGAATAAAGGATTATATTGCAAAACCCAAACAAAATGGTTACCAGTCTCTTCACACCACCGTAATTACAAAAGATAAAAGGATCGTCGAATTCCAGATTCGTACTAAAGAAATGCATGAGTATGCCGAACATGGTTTGGCTGCAAGCTTCTATTACAACGAGCAAAAAGTTACCGAAAACTACAAAAAAGGCAAAATCGAGCACCTGCCAACCAACCTTCTGTGGATTAAAGAGCTTCAGACCACCGCTGCTAGATTACGTGAAGGCAAAAAAGTGGATCTTAAAAAACTTAAATTAAATTTATTTGCCGACCAAATTTTCGTGTATACCCCTAAAGGTGATATTTTAGATTTGCCCGCCGGCTCCATGCCACTTGATTTTGCCTACAAACTTCATTCTGAAATTGGCGACCATGTGGTAGGGGTCAAGATCAATGGTAAAATGAGCAATCTGAATAAAAAACTAGAACAAGGTGATATCGTCGAAATTCTCACCTCTAAGAACCAGACTCCTAAAACGTCCTGGCTTGGTAAGATATTTACTGCGCACGCTAGGCAAAAACTTATTCATCAGCTTAATGCGGCTGCTCGCGATGCTGAACCTACCAAAAAGAAGAAGTAATATGATATAATACAGTAAGAGGCGCCGATGTAGCTCAGTTGGTAGAGCAGCTCATTCGTAACGAGCAGGTCACAGGTTCGAACCCTGCCATCGGCTCCATTTTTTAAAGAAAGGATTAATGATGAAAAAACTAATCATAGACCAAGACTTTTGGAACTTATTCCCAAAAGCTACAGTTGGAATATTAGTCTTAAAAGGCGTCAAAGAGAATAAGAAGTTAAGCGCTAAAGAATCTGACGAAATCGAAGCACTTCTAAAAGGCGCCAATGAATCGGCCAAAAAGCATCTTACCAGCGATGTCATATCCGAAAACCAGGTAGTGAAAATTTGGCGAGAAGCCTATCAAAAGTTTCCCACCAAAAAAGGGGCAAGATCCTCTGTTGAAAATCTCCTAAAACGTGTACTCCATGATAATCCAGTCGGTTCGATTCTTCCATCGGTGGATATTACAAATTCTATATCGTTGCAATACGCTCTACCTATTGGTGCGGAAGATTTATCTAAGATAGAGGGTGATTTACATCTTGGAGTAATGAACGGTGATGAAGATTTTCTCCCTCATGGTGCAGAAAAACCAGAGCCACCACTTAAAGGAGAAATTGCATATTATGATGATGCCGGAGTAGTTTGCAGATGTCTCAATTGGCGAGATGGACAGCGCACCGAAATCACCGACGGTACCACAAGAGAATTCATTGCTATGGAATGCGTTGAACCAGAAAGGGTAGACGAGCTCAAGGCCGCCCTGAAAGAACTAGCTGATTTAATGGCTAAATACCTCGAAGCAGAAGTCGTGACGCAAGATATATTAAGCATGGATCATCCCGAGACTAATTTAGAATAACCAAAAACAAGATTATATGCTATACTAAGGTAAAAGGAGAATCTTATGCCAAAGGCGGAAATCATTAAGCGCCCCATCGAGCAAATTGGTGGTGACATTAAAAAATCTGCATGGTCTGCAGCAATAGAATCGCTAGCCATTCTAATTCTGGGCATACTGTTTATTGCCTGGCCAGACACTATGGTGAGAGTAGTGTCATATGTAGTGGGCACAATTTTTATCGTGAAAGGCTCTTTTCAGGTTATCACCTATTTCATGGAAAAAGGGCAGAATGATTTTTTCAATAATAATTTATTGTTTGGCGTTATTTCCATTTTAATTGGTATTACTGCTCTAGTAATCGGAGAGGATATCGCAAATGTTTTCCGTATTATCGTAGGTATATGGATGATCTATGAATCACTTATTAGGGTCAACACTGCCATCAAGCTTTCTTCCGCTGGTATTTCAATTTGGAAATATGTCATGCTTCTTGCCTTAGTCGTTATGGTGCTTGGTATTTTTGTCACCTTTAATGATGTAACTACGGTTATTGGCTGGATGATGATTATTGCTGGTCTAGTTGGCATACTTGGCGACATTATGTTTATTCAGCAGATTAATTCATTAGTAGAAAAAATTACCCAAAAACTATCATGAAAGAGTACAAAGATGACATTATAAAAATCTATCAAAACGAACGTGGTCTTTTGGCGATTTTGATTATTAATCTACTGCTTTCTATCGCGCTCTCTGTAGTGGCGATTATCCATCTAAATCCAAATAGCGCTGTCGTGAAAATCGGCTATGGTGATATTGGCGGCTATCGAGACGGTACTTGGGATAGCATGCTTGCTTTTCCGCTTCTAGCTTTAATCTTTGGCGTATTCCATGGTTTTCTCGCAATCAGGATTTTTCATAAACGCGGTAGTGGCATGTCTAAGTTTTTCTTACTTACAACTACAGTGTTGATACTTGGCACCTTCCTCGTACTTATCCGCCTATCTGGAGAAGCCTAATGCGTAAAAATCTAGAAATCCCTCAGGGTAAGCGCACGCCCATTTATCGTTTTTTCGAAATTCTGCCTGGTGTCATTTCGTACGGAGCTATTATTCTTCTGTTCATTCTATCTTGGGTTGATCCAATTATTGGCTCAATCTATCTATTCATTATTATCGCCTCAACCTTAGTAAAAGCAGTTAGTGTAGCCTATCGCACTTTTCAGGGTTATAGGGTTATAAAAGAGGCTAAACGCGTTGATTGGCGTAAACGTATGGAGGATCTCGAGAATCCACATGAATCCTTCGAACGCTTGCGTGACGACGAAAACAAGAGTTATCATTTTTCAGAACATCTAGCCAATCTCAAAATGATGGCGGCTATGGGTAGCGAATACCCGAATCCCAAAAAAGTTTATCATGTAGTGATTATGGCAGCATATAACGAGGGAGAAGAGGTTCTCCGACCATCGATCGAGGCGGTCAAAAACACCACTTTTCCTAACGACCGTATAATATTTGTTCTAGCCTATGAGCAGAGGGGCGGGGAAGCTATGGCCAAAACGGCCGCAAGTCTAGCAAAAGAATACCACGGTGTTTTTAAAGATTTCATTTTGTCGGAGCACCCTGATAATTTACCTGGAGAAATCATCGGCAAAGGTCCAAATCTAACCTATGCTGGTCACGAAGTCGCCAAATATGTTGCGGCCAAGAAGTTGCCAATCGAAAATATCATTGTAACATCTCTAGACAGCGATAATCATATGGCTCCAAAATATCTCGATTCAGTGGCTTATGAATTCATTACGCATCCCAATCGTCAACATCTCAGTTATCAGCCGGTTTCTCTTTTTATGAATAATATTTGGGACGCCCCAGCTCCATCGCGCGTAATTGCCGTTTCTAACTCTTTCTTCAACGTTATTACTACGATGAGACCACATGTTTTGCGCAATTTTGCTTCGCACTCTCAGCCGCTCCAGGCATTACAGGCAATGAATTATTGGAGCAAGCGTACAATTGTGGAGGATGGGCATCAATACTGGAGGAGTTTATTCTTCTTTGAGGGTGATTATTCTGTTTTGCCTATCCGCATTCCGATCTATCAGGATGCGGTCATTGACGAGACTCTCTGGAAAACTATCAAAGCTCAGTTTGTTCAGGTTCGACGCTGGTATTATGGCGCTAGCGACGTCGCTTATGTGGGTTCACGCCTTTTCGTTAAAAAAGAGAATCGCATCATGCCATTCTGGCAACTCTTTCCTAAGTTTTGGCGCTTATTGGATGGCCATATTACTCTAGCTATTTTAGCTCCAATCGTAGCCTTTGGCGGTTGGGTACCGATGATAATGAACGTCTCATCGCATGCTATGGTTGCTTACAATTTGCCGAACATCGTAAGTGTAGTAGAAACATTCGCCTCTGTGGGCTTAATTGTATCGGTTCTAGTTTCATTTAAAATGTTGCCCAAACGGCCAGCCAAATATCGCAAAACCAAGAATCTTTCCATGCTATTACAATGGATTCTAATGCCAATTACGTCGATTCTGTATCAGTCGCTAGCCGCGTTCTATTCGCAAACGCGCCTCATGTTAGGTAGATACATGGAAAAATTTGATGTTACTAAAAAAATTGTAAAAAAATAATCCACAGGAGGAAAATATGAAACCCAAAGTGTATTTCACAAAAGAAATTACGCCAGAAAGTTTAATTAAGATATATGAGGCTCTGGGCATAAAACTGCCAGGGAAGGTCGGCGTCAAGGTTTCTACCGGCGAACAAGGTGCCAAGGGATATCTTAAGGCCGAACTAATTGGCCCTTTCGTTCAAAAACTAAATGGCACAATCATTGAATGCAATACAGCATATCCTGGTGCCCGCAATACTGCAAATGACCACATTGAGATTGCAAAACAGCACGGCTTTACTAGCTTCGCCGACGTAGATATTATGGATGCAGAGGGAGAAATTGAAATTCCAGTAAAAAATGGTAAACATCTTAAATATAATCTTGTGGGTAGTCATTTTGATAATTATGACTCTATCGTTAATTTGGCGCATGGTAAAGGGCACGCTATGGGTGGATTTGGCGCAAATCTCAAAAATCAATCCATTGGTATTGCATCAAGAAATGGCAAAGCCTATATTCATTCTTGTGGCAAGACTAAAAGCCCCAAGCTCTGTTGGATTTCTAAACACGAGCAAATCGATTTCATCGAGTCTATGGCGGAAGCTGCTAAGGCTGTGTCTGATTATCTTAGTGAACAAGGAAAACCCATTATTTACATTACAGTAATGAACGCATTATCCGTAGATTGTGATTGTGACAAAAACCAAGGCGACCCCGTCATGGGTGATTTGGGTATTGTAGCCTCTCTTGATCCTGTGGCTAATGACCAGGCATTCATTGACATGATTTGGGTAAGTCAAGATCCTGGTGCCGAACAGCTCAAAGAACGTATCGATTCACGACTTGGCAGGGAAATATTGCCTTATGCTGAATCACTTGGCCTTGGTTCCTGCAGTTATGAACTGGTAAAAATCTAAGTAGTATGATATAATAATCTGGCGGGTTGTTAGCTCAGTTGGCTAGAGCGTCTCGTTTACACCGAGAAGGTCGGGGGTTCGAGCCCCTCACAACCCACCATTCGGGTTATAAATGTTTTTCCAACTATTTACTAACCTATAAATGTCTGTTGAATCCCTCGTTAGCATAGAGGGCTATTTTTATGTCATTTTTACTACAAAAAAATTCAAAAAAATGTATTTTATCTCTATTATTTCAGCGGTTAAATCCCTAAAAATTTAGCTGAGTATCGCTTTTCATTGCAAGACTTTTTATTCTATCCTTAATAGCCTTCTTTTCGCTATCAGACATCCTGCCGATAATCTTCTGGATAAAATCGTTCGAACTGGACGATTCCCCCAACGCCTCATTTACTATGCTTTCAAATCCTTCCATTAAACCGGGTAACTCTACGCTGTACTCCTCTGGCACCTTACCGTGATTGGATTCATAGTAATCTCTTAAATCACTCATCATCTGTTCTTGAATTTGCTTCATAGTTTCTTGGATTTTTTTCCAAGCTTCCATTTTTTCTTGAAATGCATCACGTTTCTCTTGACTCACAGGTTTACCGTATTCACCCAGGCTAGCCATTATCTCCATAGTCTCTCGCCAGTCTTCTGGTAATTCATCAGCGTGCTTGGCAAGCTCCGCCTGTCCTCGTTCTGAGTCTGCCATTTCTAAAATGTATTGTGCATAAACCCCATATTTACTAATCGGATCCGGGTTATGAATTGGGTCTATAGGGATACCTTTTAGACCATCCGTTTCAAACATCAATCGAATTTTATCGTTAATTTGGTCAGTCAAAGACTGAACTCTAACCATTTTTCCATCTATTTCCACTTCAGTTGATTTATGCGAATCATCAACACTCTGCGTATCGATGTGGTCGCCAGTAGCTAGATTCGTCAGCACAAGATACCCTTCTTGCGGACGAATCCATTTTTCTTTTCCATTTTCGTCGAGTTCACGATCTAATTCGTAGCCCACAGGTTGCTCAATCAAAAGCTGGTCAAATGTAGCTTGCGGAACATAAATATCAGCATCGTTTTTACCTACACCGAACATAGTCTTACCAGTATATGCTTCGTAAAGAATGCGATTCGCGTTCCCGCCAAATATCATTGCACCAGGAATGATACGTGTCATCTCGGCGGAAGAATCTATTATCTCTCTGCGACGAGCTGGATCGATATTCGACAAATAATCTGGAGTGTCTTTGACTGTTTCGCTCGTTGAATCATTCTGTTCAGCCGACTTATTACCTTGAAATGGCGGAAATTCTGACCAACCATTATCATTTGGTAGTTGCGATGTATTTTTGTGCTCGTTTAACTGTTCCATACTTCAATTATATCATTCTGATCTTCTTTACATTCTGTTAAAACCCAGTTAATTAAGCCCCACCAGTATAAAAAAGTAAACCCCGCAGGGGTTTAGTTTTTTATACTGATAGCGTAGCTGGCCCCACCCCGTAAGGGGGTTCGAATGGAACGAGCCTGGCGAGCGACATCCCCACTCGCCATTTTTTTGAGTTACGGGACATTTCTCCCGTAACTCACAATTTCACAGAATTCTTTTTATTACGTTATAGTATAATCGTCCGCACGGAGGAGAAATGGAGTTTTATGCTAAAAGTAGTAATTTATGATAGCGGTTACGGTGGGGAAAATTTTGCGGATGCCCTCGAACAGGCTCTACCGGTGGTTGAAGTCATTCGTGTCATTGACTGGCGCAACGCAGATAAAATATTACTAAATTCAAAAAGTGCTAGACGGGCTGCCGTAGAAGCGCTTCGTCCATATATCGGCAATGTCGATCTAATAATCTTCGCCAACCATCTCTTGACCATTACTAGCCTAAACTTTTTCAGAAAAAGATATCGCAATCAAAAGTTTATTGGACTCAATCTTAAAGAGCCTACTACGTTTGTAGATAGGGATATTCTCATTCTTACTACAAGAGCAGTGGCACGCACGCTTGAATACAAATTATTTGTACACAACCTCAAAAGACATACCTCTACGCTTACTGTAGACTCTTGGCCTGCTAAAATTGATGATGGGGAATTATCGGAGGATGAGATTAAGGCTACTATTGTCAGTCACATGGTCACCAAGAATATTCAGCCAGAAGAGGTCATTCTAGCATGTGCTCAGTTTAATGACATAGAACAGGAATTAAAAAATGTACTCGGTAAGAGTTTAATTATACATGACAGCTTTAGTGATGCCATAAGGGAAGCCTGCAAAGCTCTCAAGGTCAGGGGAAGCGTCAAGAAGAAAAAATAATCTTAAATATATGCTATAATTGGAAGAAATAAAGGGAGTTTTTTAATGGACAATTTAGAAAAAATGAGACATACCTTGAGCCATGTGCTTGCCGCTGCGGTCAAGGAATTATACCCAAACGCAAAGTTCGGTATTGGCCCAGCTATCGACGATGGCTTTTATTATGATATTGATTTTGGCGATATCAAACTCTCCGATGCCGATTTATCGAAAATCGAAAAGAAAATGCGAGGAATAATTGCCCAAAAACTCCCTATGACAAAACGAACTACAACTAAATCCGAAGCATTAAACTGGGCTCGTGACAATAAACAAGATTACAAAATTGAATTAATTGAGGAGCTACCAGAAAAAGACGAAATATCCTTTTATGATATGGGAGACCTATTCTCAGACCTCTGTAAGGGGCCTCATGTCGACAACCTCTCACAAGTTGGCTCATTCAAGCTAATTCGCGTCGCAGGCGCTTATTGGCGCGGAGATGAAAAACGACCGATGTTGACACGCATTTACGGCGTTGCCTTTGCTACCGAAGAAGAATTGGCTGCGTACCTTCAGCAACAAGAGGAGGCTAAGAAACGCGATCACCGCAAACTCGGCAAAGAGTTAGACCTGTTCTGTTTCTCAGATTTAGTCGGGGCTGGTTTGCCACTCTTTACTCCGCGTGGAACTGAGCTTCGCGAATTGATGGCAAATTATTCTTTATCGCTCCGTGGTAGAGAAGGATTCAAAAAGGTTTGGACACCACATATTACCAAAACAGATTTATACAAAACTTCTGGGCACTATGCTAAGTTTGGTGACGAGCTATTTATGGTGCATTCGCAGGTGAGTGGGGAAGACTTTGCCATGAAACCAATGAATTGCCCGCATCACGCTCAGATTTTTGCCTCTCGTCCGCGTACTTATCGCGACATGCCAGTGCGCTACATGGAAGCAACCACCGACTATCGCGACGAAAAAACTGGCGAACTCGGTGGCTTGTCTCGTGTTCGTTCTTTGACTCAAGATGATTCTCATGTTTTTTGTCGTAACGACCAAATTAAAGACGAGGTTAAGCGTCTAGTTAGCATCGTCAAAGAGCTTTACGAGACAATGGGCATGCAAAAGCTTCGTGCTCGTCTCTCGTATCGCTCCGATGAGGATAAATACTTGGGCGATAAGAAGTTGTGGGAAATGGCCCAAAAGCAAATTAAGCAAGCAGCCGTTGATAACAAGCTCGATTATTTTGAACAAGAGGGCGAGGCGGCGTTCTATGGCCCGAAGATTGATTTTATGGCTGAAGACGCCTTAGGCCGTGAGCACCAGCTTGCGACTATTCAGCTAGACTTTGTTCAGCCAGAACGCTTTGGTCTAGAATTCATCAATAGCAAGGGCGAAAAAGAACGCCCAGTCATGATTCACCACGCCACTCTTGGTTCCATCGAACGTTTCTTGTCGGTATTTATCGAGCATACTGGCGGTTGGTTTCCATTTTGGTGTGCACCAGAACAAGTTCGTATCGTAACTGTTAACGACAAGGTCAACAATTACGTGTCCAAGATAACTGCCATATTAGACAAAATCGTCTTAGATAAACCACTTAAATATAATGAGCTAAGATACACCATAGATGAATCCGCCGATTCCTTAAGTAAGAAGATACGTCGCGCTACCGAACTAAAAATACCAGCAGTTTTAGTAGTCGGCCCCAAAGATGCAGATGAGGGGATAGTATCTATTCGTCTACGCAATAAAGAAGAGAAGGTCAAGCTCGCAAAACTAGCAGACTTTCTGACGAAAATATGAATAAAACCCTAATTATCCTTGGCCCAACCGGATCGGGCAAAACTGGAGTAGCTATCAAGATAGCCAAAGCATTAGATGGCGAGATTATCTCGGCAGACTCCAGGGCAATTTATAAGGGAATGGATATCGGTACAGCTAAACCAAGCAAAGAGGAGCAGCGGGGAATTATTCATTACGGAATTGATCTAGTAAATCCAGACGAACGCTTCACAGTTGCAGACTGGAAAAAGTACGCAGAAGCAAAAATTAAAGAAATAAAAGCGCGTGGCAAGCTGCCGATAATTGTGGGTGGCACTGGTTTATATATTGACGCATTAATATACGATTATCATTTCAAAGGACCGACTGGTGAAAAAATTGGCGACACTGAACAAAAAAGTTGTTCAGACAGAACAGAGATAAAAGGGGATTATTTACTAATTGGTGTAAAATGGCAGACCGATGAGCTTCGACAACGATTAAAACAGCGTATTGATCAGATGTTCTGCCAAGATTTATACAACGAAACTAAAAAACTTGTCCAGCAATACGGTTGGAATAATGGTGCCATGAAGAGCGATATCTATGAATATGCATGGAAATATTTGAACGGCGAGCTAAGCCTTTCCGAGGCGAAAGAAAAATGTTTTTACGAAGATTGGCATTTAGCCAAGCGGCAGTTAACATGGTTTAAACGCACCCCACAAATAATTTGGCTTGAACTTGATAATATTTATTCATTCGTGATAAAATATATACAAGATGAGCAAAGAAACTAACACTCCTACAGAAAAACTGTTCGGCTCCAAAACAAGAGCCAAGCTCCTAAAATTATTCTTCGAGAATCCAGAAAAGTCTTTTTATGTCCGCGAAATGACCAGAGTGATTGATGAGCAGATTAACTCGGTACGCAGGGAGCTATTAAATCTCGAAAGCATTGGTGTTATTAAAAACGAAACTTTCGACAACAAAGTTTATTACTCGGCCAACAACAAACATCCGTTTTATCGGCCTATGATCGATATATTCTCGAAAAAAATTGATACGGCCCGCGACAAAGACATCAAAGAATCAACATGGGAAGATTATTGTCGTCCAGTCAAAAACTATCTCAAAGCCTTGGTAATCACCAATCGTTTGCCTGGCCAAGACGGCATTGACCTTTTGATTATTGGCAACGACAGAACCAAAAAACTCACTCGTTGGGCAGAAGTTATTGAGAAAAAACAGGGAAAACCAATTAATTACGTTATTATGTCACCCGACGATTTCACATACCGCAAAAGTGTTCACGACCGCTTTATTCTTGATATCTTCGAAATGGAAATTACTGAAATCATCGACCCAGACAAAATAATAAAAGGATAGGAGAAAAAATGTTCGAAATCGAGAGCAAGAATCAGGACGAAATAATCATCACTACCAAAAAGACATCCATAAAGTTTAATATCGCAGATGCCGTAATTGACGCTGGTTTATCAGTGGGCAAGATTACCGGCCCCGGTGAATTTGAAATTGGCGATGCAACTATCCGTGGTATAGCCACTGCAAGCGGCAAAACAATCTATGATGCAGAAATTAGTGGCGTTCATGTTGGTATTATGGGTGGGATAGAAGAAAATTTTGATGATATCGTAGCGGATATCCTCTGTACCTCATCTGTCCGAGCTATTCGTGAAATTGAACCAAAATTAATCATCGCCATGGGCAACGTTGATGCTATGGTTGCGGATCTTAAGCTTACGGCTCGTTCCGAAAAGAAACTCAAGATCAAAAACCTCGACTCATTGCCAGCGACTAAAGAGGTGGTCGTATTATCTTAAACGTTGTTATTATCCTAGTTATCGTAGTTGGCTCTGTTATTTTGCATGAGCTAGCCCACGGCGTAGTTGCATATTGGCTTGGCGACCAAACAGCCAAGGAGGCAGGGCGTCTAAGTTTTAACCCCCTAAAACACATCGACCCATACATGTCCATTTTGGTACCAGTCATTTTATATATGTTGCATGCACCAGTGTTTGGTGGAGCCAAGCCCGTGCCAGTTAATTATTCAAATCTAAAATGGAGGGAATGGGGCATGGCACTGGTGGCATTTGCTGGCCCTTTCACTAATTTTCTAATCGCTCTAGTATTCTTCTCAATCGGACATTTTTCTGGTTTGCTATATGGCGCAGGCGGAGAAATAGTCGAGTTTATTTTTTCGGAATTTGTTCTAATCAATCTTGGCTTTATGATTTTTAATCTCATTCCCATTCCGCCTCTTGATGGTTCCCGCATCCTTTATGCTGTTTCACCAGATATTGTCCGTAGCTTTTTGAGTAGTATAGAACAATATGGGATAATTCTAGTCTATATAATGATTTTGCTATTCGGTGAAGTATTTTCGCATATCATGGCGGGCGGCATACAAGGGGTTTTGTCTTTCTTTTATTTCCTTGTTGGTCGCTAATTGTGGTATAATGATAGTAGCCCTGTCAACAGCATGATTTTCCTGAATAATCATGTTATAGGGATTTCGTGGCATACACCCGTGGGTGTATCGCATAAGATTTTACCCACCTTGTATATATTACGGGGAAAAACAGGTTGACAGGGACATTGAAGAAGGTGGGCATGAAGCAAAGAATTCGCGTAGTTGGTTTAATCAAAAACGAGGACGGGGTCCTAGTTTTTAAGCGTAGCCGTGGCCGTAGTGAGGGCCCGGTTTTTTGGGAATTACCTACTGGTAAGATTAAGTTTGGCGAACAGCCCGAAGAGGCCATGGCGCGTTCTCTCACCGAATACACTGGCCTAAACGCAACCGCAGTCAAATTAAAGGACGTTATCACCTTTCTGGCTCCAGAGGGGTCTAGTCAACTAAGCAACTTATATATCATATATGAGCTAAATGTTGAGGGCGACATAGAACCAGATCAAAGATATGCCGCTTATAAATACGTAAAGAACTTTGAAAACAGCAATGTTCATCTAGATGAAGCAAGCATGTCGGTTGTTGAAATAGAGGAGGGAAGAAACATATCCAGTCGCACTTCCTCCAGAGACACTGCGAATTCCATCGTTATCAATGTGGACGGGGCCTCAAGAGGTAATCCGGGACCTTCAGGTATTGGTTTTTGTGTATATGGCGAAGATGGTCGCATTATCGAACAGGGAGGCGAATTCATTGGTTTTGCTACTTCAAGGGTGGCCGAATACTGTGCCATGCGGAAAGGTATATCTATAGCCACCGAATTGGGATACAAAAAAGTTCGCATGATCTCAGACAGTCTTATGGTCGTGAATCAGCTAAACGGTATTTTTACTATCAAAAATCAGGATATCATCCCAATTTACGAAGATATACAGAAAGAAATTGATAAATTTGAGGCGATTTCATTTACTCATGTTCCAAGGAGCAAAAACGTTATCGCCGATCACGAGGCTAACGTTGCTATCGATAACATCTTGAATAAGTAGAAAAATATTACAAAATATGGTATAATATAAGCATGACATTAAAGAGTTCGTCATCGCTTACGACTATCGGTTCTACGGAGTATATCGATATTGCAGGATATAAAAACATTCCGGCCAAAATCGATACTGGCGCCGATTCGTCCTCGATTTGGGTGTCTAACATTGAAATGCAATCCAACGGCACCTTAACTTTTTCATTCTTTGATCAAACTTCGCCATTATACGATGGGAAGAAGTTTAAAACCAGTGAATACCTAGCCAGAGTTGTACGTTCATCTAATGGCGAGCGGCAAATCCGTTATCTTGTTAAGCTTCCAATTACTATAAAAGGCCAAGTATTTCATGCTAATTTTTCTCTTGCCAATAGATCGCGCAATAATTTCCCAGTATTAATTGGCAGAAACGTTCTAGAGGGGAATTTTGCCGTTGATGTATCTGTTTCGGCAATCCAACGCCAAAAACTTCCTAATAACACGCGACTCAACCGCGAACTTAAGAAAGACCCACATTTATTTCATCATAAATACATAAAGCAGGAATTAACCACGAAAGGAGAATCATGAAAATAGCGATTCTATCTAATGGACCAGGGAATTATTCCACCAAACGCCTAGTGGAAGAGGCCAAGAAACGCGGTCACGACGTGAAGGTGATAAAATACAAGAATTGTTACCTTTCTCTAGACGACAAACACCCAGACGTCTATTACGGAGGCGAAAAACTCGAAAAATTTGACGCTATTTTGCCACGTATCTCTAATAGCATGACTCGTTATGGTTGTGCAGTGGTTCGTCAATTCGAGATGCAAGGAGTTTATACCTCGGCCGCCTCGGTGGCGATTACACGTGCCCGCGATAAGCTTCGTGCTGCCCAGATTTTGGCTAAGTATGATGTGGATACCCCAAAAACTTTGGTCTCGCGCAACACCTCAGATATTGATGATCTATTGGAGCAAATTGGCCTCCCTGTTATTATCAAGCTTGCTTCTGGTACTCATGGCAATGGCGTCATTCTCGCCGATACTAGAAAAGCCGCCAAGTCAGCTCTCCAGGCCTTTTATCTCTATAATGAAGATGGTACTAACATTCTCCTTCAAGAATTTATTAAGGAATCTGCTGGTACCGATATTCGTGCTTTTGTGGTGGGGAATCGCGTAATTGCCTCTATGCAGCGTGAATCTCTTGATGATGATTTTCGCTCGAATCTTCACCAGGGAGGTCTTGGTACCCCAGTCAAACTTACCGATATAGAGAAGAAAACTGCCCTAAAGGCTGCGAGGGCCATGGGACTACATATTTGTGGCGTGGATTTAATGCGTTCATCTAGGGGACCACTGGTATTAGAGGTAAATGCTTCGCCTGGCTTTGGTATAGAAAAAGTCACTGGTCGTGACGTTGCCTCTAAGATTATCGAATATATTGAACACAACGCTTCCCGCCGCAATGGTAAAGATCGCGTTGGAGCCTAAAGCGTGCCCCAAGTGGTATTATGATAGCTTTTATGATATAATACAGGGGAGCCCGAAAGGCAATCGCTTGAGGGTTACCTTAAGAGGAAAGTCCGGGCAACATAGAGCAGGGTAGTCGCTAACGGCGACCGTTCGTAAGAACAGGGAAAGTACCACAGAAACTTATACCGCCCCTCTTTTGGGGTAAGGGTGAAAAGAGTGAGGTAAGAGCTCACAGCGAAATATAGCGATATATTTCGAGGGCAAACCCTACCTGTTGCAAGGAGTGCTATTAGCCTTTGCTCGAGGACGCACGCTCACCGCTAGAATGCTATAGCAATGTAGCATCAAGATAGATGATTGCCGACTTCATTGTGAGGTTACAGAACCCGGCTTAAAGAAGGCTCACTTATCAAAAAATCACCCGAAAAGGTGATTTTTTGGTTTTGCAGTAAATTATTTACTCGATTTTTTCTCGGCTCTAGCCTTTGGAGATTCAATCAATCCTTTTTTCTTCAAAGTTCTGAGCGCGGAAGTCGAAACGTTGCATTTGACCTTTTGGCCGTTTATTATCAAAGTTCTTTTTGATACGTTCGGCTTAAAAACCTTTCTGGTATGGCGTTGAGAGAAAGATACGTTATGGCCATACATTTTGCCTTTTCCAGTGATTTCGCAAATCGCCATCTTATTTCTCCTTTACCGTATTAACAATTTTCTTAAATGCTTCAGGATTATTAACGGCAAGATCGGCTAAAACCTTGCGATCAAGATTGATGTTCTTAGCCTTCATGCCGGCAATCAACTGAGAGTAGGAAAGACCAAGCTCTCTAGAAGCATTATTGATTCTGGTAATCCATATAGCTCTTAAATCGCGCTTCTTATTGCGGCGATCCCTATAGCTATAGCGTAAAGCCTTGATTACTCCTTGCTTGCCGAGACGGAAACTCCTAGTCCTGGCATGTTGCATTCCCTTAGCGGAATTTAAAATTTTCTTGTGTTTCGCGTGTGCCGCGACACCTCTTTTAACTCTCATGATTAAACTCCTAACGCCTTCTTAATGTTTTTTGCTATCTTGCCGTCAACTGTAGCAGCAGTTTTCATGTTGCGTTTTCGGGCTTTAGATTTTTTGGCGAGGATATGATTTCCAAAGGCGCGCTCGCGAACCAGCTTCCCAGAGCCAGTTATCTTAATTCTCTTGGCGGTGCCTTTGTGTGTTTTTAACTTTGGCATAGTTTTCCTTTAATTTATAGTTAGTATTCTCCCCCAGAAAGTACAATCGGCGAGCCGTGGAAGTAGGAAATTACTTCTTCCGTACCCCTACCGATAGGTTACGTCCGCTCATCTGCGGTTTACCTTCGACGATGACATCTTCACCAAGCAAACCGATAACTTTGCTTAACAGCTCATTACCAATTTCTTTGTGTGCCATTTCGCGACCACGAAAGATTATCAAAATTTTTACTCGGTCGCCGTCGTCCAAGAACTCACGCATTTTTCGGACTTTGATGTTAAGGTCGTTGTCGGAAATCTTAAGACCAATCTTCATTTGTTTTAGCTCGGATTGTTTTTCACGAGCTTTTTTACGATTTTTGGCCTCTTCCTTCATCTTTTGGTATTGATATTTGCCCCAATCGATGATTTTGACAACCGGAGGATTAGCGTTAGCGGCAATTTCCACTAAATCTACTCCCTGTTCATTCGCCAGAAGCTGAGCTTCGCGACTAGACATTATACCTAGTTGCTCACCATTTGAACCGATCACGCGGACTTCAGGGTAACGAATCTCTCCGTTAAGTCTCGTCCGTGAATTGTTTTTGATAGTAGTCCTTTCTTCTCTTGAATTAACCTGTTAATAATTATAACAAAAACCCTCTTGAAGGTCAAGAGGGAATTGCATGTTTTAAACTAAGCTACACCAATGATTATCGTTTTCTGTAAGTCAAGGCTTCGGCTATGTGCTTTTCTAGAATAGAATCAGATCCGTCCAGGTCGGCAATAGTCTGCGCTACCTTTATTGTTTTAAAATATGACCTAGCCGAAAGATTCAGTCTTTCCGAAGCATGCGATAGTAGCTTTTCTGCCTCAGCTTCTAGCTTTAAAAGTTGTGAAACTTGAAATGACGAAAGGGAACTATTATAAACGCCATCCTTGCCGTAACGGGCTTTTTGACGTCCAATCGCATCTGTTATAGTATTTTTTACAACAGTATGTTCGTGATTTGAATCGGGCAAAGGTTTCCGCAAATCCCGGTTTTCAACTTTCTCGGCCACCAGATTCATGTCGATTCTATCAAACAATGGCCCAGATAGTTTTTTCTGATAATTTTGAATTTGCGTTTCCGTGCACTTACATTCGTGAGCTGAGTCACCAAGATAGCCACAAGGGCAAGGGTTCATAGTGGCAACCAGCATAAAATCGGCGGGGAAAACAGACTTACGGTTTGCGCGCGAGATAGTAATTTCTTTATCCTCGAGTGGTTGACGCAGTGCCTCAAGTGTCGAACGGGTGAATTCTGGTATTTCGTCAAGAAACAATATCCCTTTATGCGCAAGAGAGATTTCACCTGGGATTGCGTTGGCCCCACCACCAATAATTGAGGTAGCGCTAGCAGAGTGGTGTGGGCTACGAAATGGCCTCTTAGTGACGATTTCGTCAGTGGCGAGCCCAGCAATTGAGTAGATTTTGGTAATATCTACCATTTCTCTAGGAGTAAGATCAGGCAGAAGATTGGCAGCCGCCCTAGCGAGTAAAGTCTTGCCCGCCCCTGGTGGGCCAGATATTAAAATATTATGATGTCCAGCTATTGCAATCGTCATTGCGCGTTTAGCGAGCTGCTGGCCTCTGATATGGTCATAAATTGGGCCGCTCGGTGCCTTTATATGTTCCGATGCGGGTTTCTTTACGCTGGCAGTGTCTAGCGGAATCTGCTTTTTTAACGCCAAATATAGCTCTTGAAGAGTCTTGGCCCCATAAATTTCAATACCAGTCACCAAAGAAGCTTGTGCGAGGTTTCTGCTAGGTACGTAGATTTCCTGATAACCAGCATTCTTGGCTGCCTCCACGATATTAATTATGCCCCTAATTGGCTTGATTTCGCCGTCTAAGGACAATTCGCCAACGAATGCTCTTTTGGCTGTGTCCGACTTAATTAGTTGGCCAGAAAGCGTTAGTATTGCCAATGCAATTGGTAGATCCAAATACGCTCCATCCTTGGGTAGTTCGGCTGGCGCTAGGTTAATTGTGACTTTTTTGCTGGGGAAACAAAAACCAGAATTAACAATGGCACTCCGCACCCTTTCTTTTGCCTCATTAATTGTTTTGTTTGCCATGCCTACAATGTTGAAAGCTGGCAGTCCACGATTCATGTCGCCCTCAACTTCAACCAGTCTTCCGTCAAAACCGTATGGCACCACAGAATGTATTTTACTTATCATGGCACTTGTCTAGCACGGCTCCCGCAAAAACACAACCCCCGCATTATCCCTATGCTAAATTTCGTTGCTTTGCCGCATCCAGATAACTGATTTTACTTGTGGAAAACTCCGCAAAAAATACAAAAAATTGTTCAAAAAATCTATTGACATAACCATTTTTTCGCGATATTATAGAGGTAGCTTTTGAATAAAAAAATTATTCAAAAGGTAAAAACAAAAATTTAGCCAAAATAACTCCACACTCTACAAAAGAAGACCGGTTTTCCTCGCAGTTACCGGTCTTCTTCTATTCTGGAGTGTGGAGCAACGGTACACGGCGCCATTATTCGGTCTTCAAATGGCGCCATTTTTGCTGAAAAATAGTCCAAAAAAAATGGTGGAGCTGCCGGATACCGCCTCCGGGTCCGAATCATCACGTGGATATCATTCTACGTACGTAGTTTGCTGTTTTGTCTTGGCTATATTTGAAAAGCGGCAGGAAACGAAACTTTTTCAAAGCCATGGCTAATTTTCGAATTATATTTCGCCAACTAAATAACCTTAGCACCGTTGTATGATAATTTTGATCCTACGGAGCCTTAGACCAAAACCAGCCTATATAATCTTAGGCATAAGCTGGCATGTACATGACATGCGCAGTTTTAGTGTTTTTAGCACTTATTTAATACTTACGGTATTCAATCGGTACGCCTGATATCTGTTAATAATCCGTCTAAGCTATTGTCAGCCCCAACTGTTGTCAATTTTACCATAACGGGTAAATAAATGCAATACGTAGTCAGAATTACATGTAAAAATAACAACAAAAGGGCACTTTTAGTGTTTATTGTTGTAAAAATCACAACAAAATGAATAATAAAATAGAACAGGGAACAAAAGGAGGCAATATTGTAAAAAATACATCAATAAAATTGAATAAATCTATTGCTTTTTTATAGTTTTTATGCTAATATGAATTCAGTCGAGATGACTAAAATAAAAACTAAAAATAAAGGTAAATTAACAACATGAAAAAGTATACACCATAGAATTTGGCGGGCGAAAAGGTAATTTCTAGCCATAAATTACATAGGAATTACCTAGAGCTCCGCTAAAAGCGTAGAGCGCGTTAGTAAATCTTTCACTAGCACATTCTAAAAACCATAAACCAGAGTGAAAGAAAAAAACTAATAAGGACAATGCTTCACTTAGGTGAAGCGGTCAAAAAGGGAAGGCGGATCAGGGCTACGGTCAATAGTTAAGATTATAAGCGCCGGATAACCCCCGCCCCCTTCCAAAAATTCTTGGGGGCACGACTAGATATGATATAATGAGGTTATGAAACATAACCGCGTTATATATGTAATAAGCATTGTAGGACTCGCAGCTTTAATTACAATGCTAAACGTTACATCTCCGACAGAAATAGGACCTGTCGGGGTTTTATTATTTTTTACAACATTATATGTCGTGGTATTTTCTCTGATTGTGATTCTGATGCACTTATTCAAACGCATCGCCCTAAAGAAGGGCTCATTTGGCCACAAAGACTATCTTTATTCCGCGGTTCTTGCCTTTGGGCCAATTATGCTTCTAATGGCACGCTCTTTTGGTGCCATCAACCTCTGGACAATCAGCTTAATCGTGCTTTTTCTTACTTTAGCTGAATTTTTGGTATACAAAAGAATCTAAAGTGTGCTAAAATAAGCATATGGACTATGGTCAACCTGTAAAAACAGACGATACTCAGTCTTTTTCTGCAAACAAAAACAATTTTGATGCTGAAAAAGAGCGACTTTTTGGAGCAAAAGAAGCCGCTAGTCCAGATAATTGGAACGTTTCACCTAGTCATGACCCAAGGGAAATTGGGAACACTGCCATTTCTTCGCCCGAAGAAATATTTACTCAAGAAGGGGCAACCAAGAGCCCTGACTCTGCTGAGGTCCTAAATCCATCACTAATGCCTCCAGGCTTTTCCCAAGAAAAGGATACTTCTCAAAGCCCAGAATCTGCAAATCAGGCGTCTCTGTCTACTATTCAATACGAAGATAAGGCTATCAAAACCAAAGAAAACCTCAGTTCTGAGGCGATTAAAGCCATAGATGATTGCAAGAATAAGTTTAACTCCGATGGCGACGCGGCAGATTTCTACAAAAATATCAGAGAAGAACTTTTATCCAAAAATCTTGATAACTCATTCGGGCGTAAAATAGGGGAGCAAAAGTAAATGGAACCTTGGGTGGTCATCTTAATCGTCGCTGCTATAGCCGTATTTTTGATTGCCTTTATTCTTGGCACTAGAGTTTTGCGGCTTCGAAAAGCCAAGCGATACGAGCGTGGTCTCAAGATGGTTCCACTTCTAATCCATCTTCCTCCTACCACTGATGACATTGAGGCAGGCAGCCGCGACGAGCGCGATATTGCCAATGAGGCCGTCTCTAAGGCCCAGGTGATGTATTCTATCTTAGCCTCAACCGTAAAAAAGGGTTTCAAGACGAAGCTGTATGGTCAGAGACACTTCTCCTTTGAAATCATCGCAAAAGACGGTTTCATTCGTTATTATGCAATAGTTCCATCAGTACTAACAGAGACGGTCAAGCAGGCCATCCAATCAGCCTATCCCACTGCTCGTCTAGAGGAGAAGAGCGAAGAAAACATCTTTGAGGGTGGTGGAGGTGCCGAAGCAATTGCAGGGGCCGAACTTACCCTTAATAAAGAATTCTATCTCCCAATTGCCACATACGAAGACACAAAGCGTGATGCCTCTATGGCCTTATTGAATGCACTCTCTGCTGTGAGTAAAAATGAGGGGGCGGCTGTTCAAGTTTTGTTCCGTCCTGCACAAAAAAATTGGTCAAGTCACGGCAAAGAATACATTGAAAACGCCCAAAAAGGCAAAAAGGTTACTACTGGTGGCGCCCTATTTGGCCAGCTAATCATAGATATTATAAGAGCGCCATTCGAACCTCCAGCGGAAAGGGAAGAAAAGAAAACAGAGATCGTTACCCAAGTTAAGCAAAACGAAATAGAGGCAATCGCTAATAAAATGCGCTATCCCGCATTTGAAACATTGGTAAGGGTAGTAGCTAGCTCTGAAACCGCCCCCCGTTCAGAAGCAATTATGGGCGGCATCGTAAGTGCATTTTCCCAGTTCAACTCGCCACAGTTTAACAGTTTTAAGGTGAATACCATGAAAAACCCCAAGAAACTCGTTGTGGATTACACCTTTAGATTCTTCCCAATCAAGAATAATTCGAGCATCCTAAACAGTGTAGAACTTGCATCTGTATTTCATTTACCAGAGCAAAGTTCCATTCCTACTTCCCAGGTAGAGCGTCAGCTTACCAAACAAGTGGATGGCCCTGCCAGACTAGCTACAGAAGGGGTACTGCTTGGTACTAATGAATTCAGGGGCAATAAGAAGCCAATCTATCTTGACGACAAGAACCGCCGCCGCCATATGTATGTAATAGGTCAAACTGGTATGGGTAAATCCGTCTTTCTAGAAAACATCGCCTTTCAAGATATGTGCGATGGGCGGGGTTTTGCTTTCATCGATCCTCACGGCGACGCCGTTGAGGCGCTTTTGCAACGTGTACCAGAGGAGCGCATTGATGATGTAATTTACTTTGATCCTTCAGATATCGAACACCCAGTTGGTATGAATATGTTTGAATTCACCTCTGATGATCAGAAGGACTTCATTGTTCAAGAGGGAATTAGCATGCTTCAGTCTCTGTTTGATCCGCAAAACCAAGGGTTCTTTGGTCCGCGTGGCCAGCATATGTTTAGGAACGCCGCTCTCCTCTTGATGGCTGATCCAGCTGGTGCTACCTTTATTGATATTCCGCAGTGTTTTACAGACCCAGAATTTGTCAAATCTAAGCTCAAATACGTCACCGATAAGGCGGTATATGACTATTGGACTAAAGAATTTCCGGCCTCGCAAAAATCCAATGATGCCGGCGAGGTTATCACCTGGTTCGCTTCTAAATGGGGCCCATTTATCGCTAATACAATTATGCGTAACACCTTAGGTCAAGTTAAATCAGGCTTTAATATCCGTGAAATCATGGATAACAAAAAAATCTTCCTAGTCAACCTCTCCAAGGGTAAACTTGGCGATATCAACTCCAATCTTCTGGGTATGATCTTCGTTATGAAATTCCAGCAGGCCGCTATGAGCCGCCAGGACATCTCTGAGGACCAGCGTAAAGATTTCTGCCTTTACGTAGATGAGTTCCAGAACTTCGCCACAGATAGCTTCGAATCCATTCTCTCTGAGGCTAGAAAATATCGTCTTAATCTAATTGTCGCAAACCAGTTCATGACGCAGCTAACAGATAAAATCAGGGAAGCGCTTTTAGGCAACGTGGGCTCCATTATCTGTGGTCGTGTTGGCGTTACTGATGCCGATTTGATGGTTAAAGCCTTCACCCCAACCTTTACCGCCGAAGACCTCACTAAAACGCCCAATTTCCATGCTGTCGCTAAAGTGATGATGTTTGATATGCCCTCTGCACCATTTACTATGCGCCTGCCAGCCCCGATGGGAGAACCAAACAAGGAATTAATGGAATCCCTTAAGGTATATTCTGCTACTAAATTTGGCAAATCCAGGGCAGAAGTTGAGCAAGAAATTAATGACCGTTGGAATGCCGCCGCAAAGGCCAAACAAGCCGAAACGGCTCCTGAGCCAATTACAGGCCCTACAAGGCCTTTTAATGAAAAAATGGGTCAGCTAGGCGTTCCGGCCTCAAACAATGCTCCTAGCGCCCAGCAAGAGCCTCAGAGCGGCTTTTTAGACGGCTGGTTAAGCAAAAAACAAGACTAATTTTGGTTGCTTTTTTCCTTCCTTAGGTGTATAATAGGGAAGTATATTAAGAAGAGGTATAAAAATGGCTGACAAAGCGGGTGATTATGACTCGTCCGAAATTCGGGTATTAGAGGGATTGGAACCAGTTAGGCTTCGTCCTGGTATGTATATTGGCTCTACAGGTTACGATGGGCTTCATCATTTAATTAAAGAGATTGCCGACAACTCTATCGATGAGGCAATCGCAGGGTACGCCAACAAAATCGAAATCACCATCTTAAAAGATGGCGGCGTTCGTATCGATGATAACGGTCGTGGTATCCCTGTTGATATTCACCCAAAGACCAAAAAATCCACTCTCGAAACCGTCCTTACCGTCCTCCATGCAGGAGGTAAATTCGGTGACGGTGGCTACAAGGTCTCATCTGGCCTCCACGGTGTAGGCTCCTCTGTTGTTAATGCCTTATCCGAGCGCATGCTTGCCGAAGTTTACCGCGACGGCAAGACACACCATATCGAATTCGACACTGGTAAGCCCACTATGGAGCTCCAAGTCACTAAGGGTTGTCCTCGTGAGTCCGGCACCTCTATTACTTTCTATCCTGACCCATCCATTTTTAAGGAAACTACAACTTTTGACTATAACTGGGTGTCAAATTATGCTCGCCACCAAGCCTATCTGACTAAAGGCATCTTAATCTCTGTAAATGACGAACGTACGGGCGCGCATGAGTCATTCTATTTTGAAGGGGGCATCAAGAGTTATGTTAAGCGTCTCAACAATGGCAAAGAGCTATTATCTGACGATATCTTCTACGTAGAAAAACAGGTCAAAGAAGCCGAAATTGAGATTGCTCTGCAATACAACGATTCTTTTGCCGAAATCATGAAGCCATTCGCCAACAACGTTCTTACCCCTGACGGCGGTATGCACGTAGTAGGATTCCGTACTGGTCTTAACCGTACAATTAATGATTACGCCCGTAAAAATGGCCTCCTAAAAGAAAAAGAAGACAATCTATCTGGCGACGATATCAAAGAAGGTCTCACTGCTGTAGTATTAGTCAAACTCCCCGATCCTCAGTTTGAAGGCCAGACCAAGAATAAACTCGGTAATCCAGAGGTCCGTGGTTATGTCGATAAAGTTATGACCGAATATTTTGGCTATTATCTCGAAGAAAACCCTGCCATCGCCAAGAAAATCGTTGGCAAAGCTACTCTGGCCGCCAGGGCACGCAAGGCCGCCCGTGCTGCCCGCGATAATGTTATTCGCAAAGGTGCCTTCGAGGGCCTAAACTTGCCATCGAAGTTAGCAGACTGTTCTTCTAGAGACCGTTCTGAGTGCGAACTCTTTATCGTAGAGGGCAACTCTGCTGCGGGTTCAGCCAAGGAAGGGCGTAACCCCAAGATTCAGGCCATTTTACCTCTCCGTGGTAAGGTACTAAACACCGAGCGTGCCAGATTAGATAAAATGCTCGCCAATCAGGAGCTAGTATCCCTAATCAAAGGACTAGGTGTGGGTATTGGCGATCAATTCAACATCGGTGGTCTCCGTTACGACAAGATTATCTTCATGACAGATGCCGACGTCGATGGTCTTCATATCGCTACGCTTCTTATGACTTTCTTTTTCCGTTATATGCCTCAAGTAATTGAAGAAGGGCACGTCTATTTAGCTAAACCACCTCTATTTGGTCTCATTAAGGGCACCGGCAACACTCGCAAGATAGATTATCTTTACGACGAGGTGGCTCTAGAGAACAAGCTTAACGAAAAAATCGAAGAAAAGCGCAAAAACGGCACCAAAATTGACGAATCCCAAGAGAAGTTTAAGCAGGCTGGCTACACCGCTCAGCAGCGTTTTAAGGGGTTAGGTGAAATGGACGCCAAGCAACTCTGGGAGACTACAATGGATCCAGATAACCGCATCTTGGTTAAAGTACACGTTGAAGATGCCGAAAAAGCTGATGCCGTATTTACGAAGCTTATGGGAGATCAGGTCGAACTCCGCAAGAACTTTATTCAATCTGGCGCCGCATCTGTTAACCTTGATGATTTGGACTTCTAAGGAGGAATTATGAAAGACGACAAGAATAAAGACAACAAAGATATCGACCAGAAGTCTCAGGAAATGTCTTCTGAGGACCGCAATCAGGCGAATGACTCGAGAGATGTGTCATCCGAGGACCATAAGCTTGGGCGAGCGCCCTCGAGCGTGTCCGAGGAGGACACATCTGAGAGTCTCTCGACTGTGGACGGCATAGAAGTTAAGCCTGTTGAGCGCACCATGGAAGACTACTTCCTCCGTTATTCCATGTCCGTCATCGTCGACCGCGCCCTACCTGACGTCCGTGACGGTTTGAAGCCAGTTAACAGGCGTATTCTTTATACCATGAACAAAAACGGTTGGAAGGCTCCCCACGCCACCGTAAAGTCCGCTCGCATCGTCGGTGACGTCATGGGTAAATACCACCCACACGGTGATTCGTCTATCTATATGGCGATGGTTAACCTCGCTCAGCCATGGAAAATGCGCTACACCCTCATCGAGGGCCAAGGTAACTTTGGTTCAATGGACGGGGATGAGCCAGCAGCCTATCGTTATACCGAGGCTCGCATGGATAAGGTCGGTGCCGAACTTCTTACCGATATCGAGAAAGACACCGTAGATTTTCGTGATAACTTCGATGGTACCGAGCAAGAGCCAGTGGTTTTGCCAGCCGCTCTCCCTAATATTCTCTTGAACGGTCAGATGGGTATTGCTGTAGGTATGGCCACCAATATCCCTCCACACAATTTAGGGGAATTGGTTGATGCTACCGTTGCCCAGATTGACAATCCTGATATCACCCTAGACGAACTCATGAAACACGTTAAGGGCCCAGATTTTCCGACCGGCGCCGAAGTTTATGGCGGGGCACCGATGAGGCAAGCCTATGCTACAGGTAAGGGTTCCGTTGTGATTCGTGCCGTTGCTAACATCGAAGAACGCAAAAACGGCCGCTATAACATCGTAATTACAGAAGTGCCGTATGGTATGAGCAAGGAAGGATTTATCGAAAAAGTCCGCGAGCTTGTCTTAGCTAAAAAGCTAGATCATATCGCCGATGCCAGAGATGAGTCCGCCAGAGGCAAAATTCGCATTGTCGTGGAGCTAAAGAAAGACGCTTTCCCCAAGAAAATCCTTAATCAGCTCTATAAACTCACTCCGCTTCAGACCGCATTTCATTATAATATGTTGGCTCTTGTCGATGGTGTTCAACCTCGTATCTTGGGGCTTAAAGAGATTTTGGCTGAATTCATCAAGCACCGCCAAGTTGTTACACGTCGTCGCACCGAGTTTGAGTTGAAAAAAGCCAAGGAACGCGCCCATATCTTAGAGGGTTTGAAGATTGCCCTAGATAACATCGATGAGGTAATTAAAGTCATTCGCGCCTCTTATGATGATGCCGATCAACAGCTCATGAAACGCTTTGGCCTCTCTGAAATTCAGGCCAATGCTATCTTGCAGATGCAACTTCGTCGTCTCCAGGGTCTAGAACGAGACAAAATCGAAGATGAGTTGAAGCAACTCCATGATTTGATTAAGAAGTTAGAAGCAATTCTTGCCGACGAAAACGAAATTCTCCGTGTCATCAAAGAAGAGCTTATCGCCTTGAAAGAGAAATATGGTGACGAACGCCGCTCTAAAATCATCAATCACGAAGTTGGTAAGTTCTCTGAAGAAGAGCTTATTCCTGAAGAAGAAAGTGTCATTCTTCTTACGGCAGAGAACTATATGAAACGCGTGCCACAAACTGATTTCCGCAAGCAGAACAGAGGTGGTAAAGGCAAACGCGGTATGACCACCAAAGAAGAAGACGTAATTGCTCAAATTCTCACAGCTAACTCGCATGACTATCTCTTATTCTTTACTAACCAAGGTAGATTATTCCGTATGAAGGCTTACGAGGTCCCGCAGGCCTCTTTGGCCGCTAAGGGCACGGCCGCTGTTAACATGCTCAACATGCATCCAGAAGAAAAAATCACCTCTATCATTAAACAAGGTGATGCAGGCGCCGAAGGTTACCTCTTCATGGCTACCAAGAAGGGAACTATCAAAAAATCCGCCATTAAGGATTTCTACAATGTTCGCTCTAATGGTCTAATCGCTATTAAGCTAGACACCGGTGATGAGCTCCGCTGGGTCAAAGAAACCACTGGCGACCATGATATCGTAATTTCCACCTCTGCTGGTCAGGCTACCAGGTTCAACGAAAAAGAAGTTCGTGCTATGGGCCGCTCGGCTATGGGTGTAAGGGGCATGCGTCTTCGCCCGAAAGACGAAATCGTTGGCATGGATGTAGTTACTGATCCGAAGCAAAAGCTAATTGTGGTCTCGGCTAATGGTTACGGTAAGGCTACGCTTGTATCTAACTTCCCGCCGCATAAACGGGGAGGGGTAGGAATTAAGGTGGCCGCCGTCACTGCCAAAACTGGCCCAATTGTGGCGGTTCATACCTTAGATCCCTTAGCTAAGGAGGTAATTATGATGTCTACTAAAGGTCAAGCTATTCGTGTGGCCATGAAGGAGATTCCAACCTTAGGCCGCGCCACTCAGGGCGTTCGCATTATGAAGATGAGCGAAGGCGATACTGTAGCTTCTATTGGCATCGTTCTGCCGGAAGAAGAGCCAGAAGACAAGGCCAAAACGGCATAAATGGGCCTATTTGATAACCCGTCTCGTTTTCTTTTAAATCATTTCTAAAAAACAACGACCCCCAGATCGCTCTGGGGGAAGTTGTTACACCAAGAGAGGCCCTACTAGTCCTCGTCCTCATGGGGATCGAAGGGATCATCACCATATGGGTTAAAAGGATCATAATACGGCCTATACCAGCCCTGTGGGACATCGGCCTCAAGGAGGTCGGAAGAATCCTCATAGGGGCCGAAAGGATCGACGCATGGCTCATACTGGCCATATGGGTCCTCGTCCCCGTAGGAGGGGGTGCTGGGGAGGGGCGGATCGATCCACGACTCTGGGTCCTGCGCTCGAATCTGATTAATAACCTTCTTGCGGTTAACCTTCACTCCACACATTTCCAGCGGGATCGAGCAGGCCAGCAAATCGACTGGCTCGAGCTGCCTAGCAATCCACTTAGGATCGACCCCAAGCTCGAGCAGCCGCATGAGCCGGTCGGTAAGTTGGCTCGAATCGAGCCGCCCAGCGAGCCACTTGGGGTCAACCCCGAGCTCGATCAGCTGCTCAAACCGGTCTTCAAGCTGGCTTGGATCGAGCTTCTTAGCCAGATCCCTAGCCTCGTAACCGAACCCTATGAGGTCGTCGAAGAAATAGAACACGGCGTCTCCGTCCATGCTATAGAGCAGCTTGGATGCCGTCCCCTCCTCGTCGCATCCCAGACCTCGGGCCAACCAAGGGGCTAGCGTGAGCTTGGACCGCATGAAGATTTCATGGAACAAAAACTTCCCGTCGGCCCCATTGGCCTTCAGCAGGCCACAATATCGCCTTAGCGACTCGACATCGCTAAGCCGTGCCAGCTTTTCGACAGGCTCTCCTCTTTTGAGGAATTCGGGGATGTGCACCCCAATGGCCCTAGCGCCACCATACTTATGGATTAGCGCGAGGCTTGCGCCAGCGTCGTACAGTTTGGCTGCGATAGCAGCCACCAGCTTCCTATCCAAGTTCTTCAGAAGCTCTGTCAGCTCCTCTTGGGATAGGTTCTTACCCTTGATGGAATCAAGGGGATTCACGATGGCGCGACGGCCACTTTTCTGGTATAGCTCCAGAGGATCCACCCCAGCCCCCAAAAGAACCATCTTCTTTCTACGGACCCCACCTTGCTTCATTCTGCTCATGCAGACTGAGGGATCGGCGCCCATATCGAGCAGCTCCTCGAGGCTCTCCTCAACGTCCCGACTGGTCATCTTTTCTACGAACCAGTCAATGTTCTTGGTCATACGACCCACCCCTTTCTCAGGTGTAACTCTTAACGTACTATATAAACGCGCGCACAAAGCACGCGGGAATATAAGGATGTATTATATTATAGCATACTAGAGCGTCATTGTCAAGAATAATGCGATAACAGTGATAATGGAATTAAAAATACCATAGGCTTTTTTAGATAAAACACTTATGCTGAGAAATCGCAAGGTGGGGGGTTGTAAAATTTAGTACTCTGTGTTTATACTCCTCAAAATTAAATGTTTTAAGGAGTACTATGAAAAAAATCCCCCTACTATTTTTACTAACTTTGATTACCGGATTCAGTGCTTGGCCCATCAATCCGGTTTCAGCCGCCATTTCAGACCGTGACACCACCTGGTGGTCTGTACCAGAAATGATTGAATTCTCGCATCAAGTAGACAAAGAAAAGGAGAACTTGTGCCAAGGTGATCAGGCTTGTAACGAAGAATTTTTTTACTCAATGCACGATAAAGGCGATAAATATAGAGCCTTACACAATTTTCTGGAAACTAGAGTATGGCTTACCTCTGTTAATCCAGGACTCGAAACTATTAAGGTCTTCTATTTCGACGAGGATATCTGGCTCAAGAATATGGGCATCGAAGAGCGTGCAGATCTAACCCACATCTATTTTGGCTGGTTCGATGATTGGTCTGGCCAAATCTACAATTATGACCGTAACCAATTCGCATCAGGCCTGCCAGGTCTTCATACGATGTATAGAGGCGACGAAGCAGAGAATGGTCCAGGTTGGCTCCCGGCCGGGGAGGAGATTGAACTATCTGTTACAGGTTCTGACCTAGCCAATAACACCTCTGGCAAGATCGACTACGCCGCCTTTGCCGATCCGTACTTTAATGCGCAAGGGTATTTTGATATTTCAAGTTGCCTCAACTCGCCAGACTATGAGGTGGGCGAGGAATGTAGGCTGATGTTTTCTGGAGACCAGTGGGTTTCATATTTTCCACCTAGAAATGAAATTGAGCCAATCGCCAACGAGGAGCCTACCACCAGTGAGGTAAATGAGGGTGGAGAACAGCCAACTCTAAGCAATCTCGAAAAGCCAATTATCTTAAGTGAAAACACTGTAGCTATATCTACGAATCAAGCAGATCAAGCCACGGGAACGATCAAAACGCCAAATACTGGCAGCATAACAAATCCCTGTAGTCAGAAAACCATAGAATTCCCCTGGTGGTTAATGATTATGATAGCTTTAGGCGACATGATTGTTTTATATCTCTTTTGGCCACAAAAAACTCGCGAAAAATGTAAAAAAAGGTCTTGACAAAAAAACTAATGTGCGATAAGATGAGTACAGTCTAAAGCTGCGAGTACTTATTTTACCAGTCTTTAGAAAATCTTTAACAATTTAGTTGTGCAATTAATCATCGTCAGTTTTACTTTATGAGTTTGAACAAACTTATTACTTTAATGGAGAGTTTGATCCTGGCTCAGGATGAATGCTGGCGGCGTGCCTAATACATGCAAGTCGAGCGGTAACAGGGAGTCTCACCGTTTCCTTGACACACCTAGCGCATTATCGTAGGTTGTTGACTTCGAGGGAACAGTGAGATTCTGCTGACGAGCGGCGGACGGCTGAGTAACGCGTGGGAACGGACCCCAAACTGAGGGATAAC
>CAMNGP010000001.1 GCA_946538495.1 uncultured Candidatus Saccharibacteria bacterium | reverse complement strand
ATTAGATGTCTTTCGGCCTCAGTTTGTCTGGAATGCATCACGACAACCCTGCCGTCAAAGAATTCCCGAAAGACCTGCACTAACTGACCAGTAAGGGCAATTTCTGGCACAAGAAGGATAGTAGACTTTTGCTCTAAAAGGGCCGTATTTGCCATTCTAAGGTAGATATTTGTTTTACCACTACCAGTAACGCCAAACAATAGTTTCGTGGCTCCTGGGGCCTTTTGAAGGCCTTCTAGGGCCTTTTTTTGAGCGGGGTTAAGCGGGATATCGGGCAAGGTCGTGCTAGGTTTGGGCTTCAAGCGTGATGGTGGTTTGGTGACGGTGTGCTCTAAGGGGCATGAGGACTTGGCCAGAGCGGCTTGGGAGCTGCTGCCCGAAGGGCACGCTACCACTAAACCGCCATCACCACATTGAGTATTTCCGAACATTTGTTCGGTTTTCCTCCGTTTCTTCTCGACGCCTTTGGGCAAGATTAGGGATACTGCAGCCCCAGACGGTGCCAGGTAGTATTCATGGATAAACTTAATGGTGGCTGTCAAATGTCGCGGTAATGGTTTTGAATACAAAACTTTCAAAATCGATTTTGTCTTAAAATCCGGTTGCGCAACTTTTTTAATAATCAATCCTGGCACGCTTCGTCGTCCGACTGGCACTAAAACAATTTGCCCAGGCAACAGGGAATCATCAAAATCATACGTTAGCGCCTCTGTCCGCCCCTCTGGTATCACCTCGTAAAACATGTATTTATTATACCATCCGTGAGGATACTTAGTATAAATCGTTGTAATTTTTACACAACCACGCAAAAACATGCTATAATAGATGTAGTTTAAAGCGAGGTAATATGTTAGAAATTTTCGTTACATCTAGAGTGCGCCGCAAAATATTGGTAGTTTTTGCAAAATACCCAGATTTCAAAACTCACGTTCGTGGTCTAGCTAAGCTTATCAAAGAAGACCCCGGCAATATCCAAAGAGAGCTAGAACGTATGGCTAAAGGTGACTTTTTGATTGTAACAAAAAAAGGCAAGACCAAAATTTACCAAACCAATAAGCAATTTCCAATCCTAAAAGAGCTCCAGAGCATCGTAATTAAGAGCCAAAAAGGGAACAAGCCCTCTAAGACTATTGGTTAGCAAATGAATAAATTATTTATACGATTGCTGAAGTCCCGTAATTTGACCCCTGATTTTTTGCATCCGCGCTACGAAAACCTCGCCAACCCATTTACAATGCCAGACATGAAAAAGGCTATCGATAGAATAAAACAAGCCATCGACGGCAATGAACGAATCTTAATCTATGGCGATTATGACGTCGACGGAGTCACCGCTAGTACGGTTATGGAACAGGCTCTCATCATGGCTGGCGCCAAATCCGACAATCTTTCAATAATGCTACCAGATCGTTTTGCCGATGGTTACGGTATGAGCCCTAAACTAGTCAAGCGTGCTGTGGAACAAAATATCAATCTGGTCATCACCGTAGACTGCGGCTCCCGCAATCACGGTATTGTGGCGCAGCTTAACTCCAGCAACATTGACTGCGTTATTACCGACCACCACGAAACGGACGATGAACTACCCAAAGCCATTGCAATTGTTAACCCAAAACGCAAGGATTATCAAGCCCAAAACGGCCTACGTGACTTGGCTGGCGTAGGTGTGGCATTTAAGATTGCGCAGGCTCTTACTAAAGAAGGAATGATTAAAGACGGCCAAGAAAAATGGCTGCTAGATTTAGTTGTGATTGGCACCATGTGCGACAGTATGCCTATTACAGACGAAAACCGTATTCTGGGCTTTTATGGCCTAAAGGTGCTAGAACAAACTCGCCGCCTTGGCCTTAAAGAGCTGATGAAAAATGCTGGTGTCAATAAGCTGAACTCTGATAGCGTCGGTTTTCAGATTGGCCCAAGATTGAATGCTGCTGGGCGCCTCAAAACTGCCGACCTCGCGCTAAACCTCTTACGCGCCGGTTCGCCTGCAGAAGCCGCCAATTTGGCAGCCAAATTAGAAGAGCTCAACAAACAGCGTAAAACCGAACAGCTGTCGGCCGTCAAAGAAATCGATCAACGCGGCGTCTCTAACGAGCCAGTCATTGTTGAAGCTGGCAAATGGCACGAAGGGATTATTGGTATTGTGGCTGGCCGCTTGGTAGAGAAGTATCATCGCCCAGCCTTTGTCTTTACTGAGCTCGAAAACGGCACTTTTAAAGGCTCTAGCCGTAGTTTTGGCGATTTTAATTTGGCTGAGGCTCTTTCGAGTCTGGAAGACGCAATTATCAGCGGCGGTGGTCATGCCGGTGCGGCCGGCGTGCGCATTGCCGAAAATCAACTTGAAACATTTCGCGCTAGAATCAACGATTATTATAGAAATCTCCATTTATCAGATCAGAGTAAATTTTTTATCAGTCAACCAGATTTAGAAGTTGAAGAATTTTCTGATTTTACGCTCGAATTCATGCAAGATTTAAAGCTATTAGAGCCTTTCGGTGCAGGGAATGAAGAGCCGATTTTCCTTCTTAAAAATGTCTCCATTCGAGGTTTAAGGACAATGGGTGCCGACAGCCAGCATCTTCGCATAGATTTAGCAGACCAAAACGGCAAAACCCTTAAGCTAGTCGCTTTTTATGCGCCTGAAAAATGGCTTAATCTTGACCCAGATTACGACCAAATTGAGCCTATCGTCAAACTAGTTGAAAATGATTTTAATGGGGTGCGCTCCGTTGAGGCTCGCATAATTGATCTTAATATGGTATAATTAAGCCATGAAAAAAGTCATCGTAAAGTGCAAACTCTCCTCTAGGGAGGCCTTTGAACAAAAACTTTCCGATATTGAATTAGATTTTTCTGCCGTGCATTGGCAACACGATCGCATTTATGTGCCACGCGAATACAAAAGGAATTCAAACTATCCACGCCTGATTATGCGCACCGAGATGCATGCCGTCGATAAGCCAGCTAAGTATATGTTTATTTTGAAGCGTCACATCGAAGATTCAGGCGTCGATATTGTCGAAGAAACCGTCGTTAAAGACTATGAAACCATGGTTAACGTGATATTGCAGCTCGGTTTCAAACCAATCGCCGAAATCTCACGTCGTCGTCAATATCTCAGCATGGGCGAGGGAACAAATATTTATCTCGACAAGGTCGAAAAACTCCCAGGCTACTACGCCAAAATCGAAACCAATTTATCCCCAGACGATTCGGTCGCCGAAGCCAAGAACGACCTCCAAAGCACCTTCAAAACACTCGGTGAGAGCAGTTTTGTCGAAAGCGCTTATTTTGAGTTATAATTAAAGCATGAGAGCAAAACAAAAAACGACAATCATTAGGGAATGCTTGGTTGTTTTTGTACTTGTCCTATCATCGTTAATAATTGGTGCCATTAATAATGATATCGTTATCGGCGGCTCCTTATTGATGACTGGCCTTGTCGGAAGCTACCTAGCTGGACGAGGCAGAAAATCTAACTATATTTTTGGTCTTATCAATGCTTTGCTTATAGCTTACGTAGCTTACCGCAATAATTTGTTTGGCTCGTTTGCCATCAATGCTTTTTTGTTCACTCCTCTTGAAATTGCGGGTTTTTTGGCATGGGATCGGAACCTAAATCAGAAGAAAAATGTTAAGGTTCGACGCCTCTCTACCAAAAATGCCGTCATCGTAACTAGTGCATGTTTAATCGGTAGTGCAATATTTGGGTATCTACTCACCCTGATTCCTTCTCAGCAAATGGCCTTTCTAGATTCGACAATGTGTTGCTTGGATATCTGCGCGCTAGTAATGATGAATTTAAGATACAGAGAATCTTGGTGGTTATGGGCAATTAGTGGTGGCGTGTCGGTCGTAGTTTGGGCGATTGCTTTTGCTGGCGGGGGCGCAAACACTCTTATGCGTTTAATTGCCGCTATCGGTTTCTTCTTTATTAATATCTATGGCGCAATTAGATGGAATCTAAAGACAAAGCATAAGAAATATTGACAATACTTTTTTGATAATTATTTATCCGCGTGGCGGTTCGCCGTCCGGTTCGCTTAAGAGCTTTTTGCTCTTTATCTCGTAGCGCCTGCCGTTAACTGGTGACACGTAATAATCTTCATTTAATAGATTAACAAACATCGTTAAATCTTTGTCGTCCATGATAATAATCGAGCCGTCATCGTCGGTCATTAGCTCGAGCTGCATTTCGTCTGCATAATCAATCAGTTTTTCTTGTGGCATTTCTTCTGCGATATTCATCGCCTGGACTTTTTTTAGTATTGGTTTTTTGTCGGCGAGCAGGGAATCAAGCGTCAAGCCTTCCGAAAACGATAATTTGTACTTTTCTGTTAACTCCTTCGCCTTTGCCTCCGCAAGAACCTGGGATTTATAATCATATTGGAATAAATTCTCAAATTTCGCTTGGTTAAAAACTACGATATTACCATCAATGATTGCTACTTGATTATCATCTGGCATCTTAAGTGCAATTTCCGCTGAAAATGGCTCAAAGCTTTCTCCATTAATTTCCCAAGAAGTGGCTCCCTTCAAAGCGGCAGAAGCTGGCAAAATCTTGGCAATATAAAAAGTTTTCATTCCTTCTTCGCCAGGATAAGTAAATTTTGCAATTATACCCTTGACTTTCTTAAAGTCGTACTCATTTTCCGAAAAATAGTCGATATCTTTATACTCATTTTCAATCAGATGGATTAAAGTTTCGGCCCGCCCAACCTTAGAAAGGGAAGTGCGATAGATGACTTTTTCTTCGCCGTCGGCCTTTTCGTACTCGCGACACTCCAACCCTTTATCGGCTTCTTCGATAATGTAATGAATTGCTTCCTGCATAAACATTGACTTCACCGCGCCAGTCAGCTTATCAGAGTATTTAATCTTGTATGGAGTGTAGTTTTTGTTGAACAGGAACAATTCCGCCGAAACGTTGTTTTTAACTTCGTCAATTTCGTTCGCCCACAAGAACACGTCAAAATCGTTATTTTCCATAATTATCTCCACTTATTTTTACCTATTATAGCATATATCAAATAAAAAAGAGCCCCCAAGCCAGCAAGATGCCGACTCGGGGCTTAGAGGAAAAGCTACCAGGGCTCTCCACTGGGCTTACGTACGATTGTCTCGTAGTACAACCCAGATGACTGGTGCTTATTGGTCAGAAAGACCGGCTGGTTGCTGGACTTCCTGACCATCCTCCAGCCCTCAAGCTGGTTAAGCTTGAATGGGCTGAAGGAGCTGACGATGCAGCCCTCCAAATTGTTGGGGTTCCACGGGTCCTCCGAGAAGAACTCGCAGACCCCCGCGGGGTTGATGGCCACGAACAGCGGGCCAACGAGGGTGATCGGCAGGTCGGCGAGCTTTTTGACAAGCATTTTTTCCTCCTTGAGGTTCTTGGTCTGCCCGAATGGCACGACCACATACTTATATTATAGCACAAATTACGTTAAAAATCAAGAGGGAAACAAAGTTAAGCCAAAAACCAGCAGCTCCACATCTGTTTGTTCGGGTATTATGACATAAAATAGAATAGAAATCAACCTAATTTGTTCGGGAAAATAACAGAGAAGTTTTCCACACCTGCGGAAAACATAATCATAAAAAAAGTCCAAAAAAGCTCTTGCATTTTTGTGGAAAATATAATAAACTGAAATCAGCGAATAAATACACAAAAACGCTAAACAAAAAGTCGTACATTAAAAAAGTTTGAGATCGGCCAACTAGGAGCTCTAGCGCGCATTAAATATTTAGCGAGATGCGTCAAAACAATCGTGCGCTCTTTCCTTAAAACACACCTCCCAATAAAACTCTATTAATGGTCAAAAACCAATACACAATAAGTCTCTCAACGGCTGCGATATAAGATTAGCTTCGCGCTGGTAAATCGTGGTGGATTATATTGTGAATCAAACAAAAATCAAATCAAACACAAACCCGCTGAAGTTTCTAGTTGAACGGTCTCAAACAATGTATAATAATAGCATGGAGAAACTACATATCCCAGTATTATTATCGGAAGTCCTAGCAATTTTGGACCCGCATCCCGGAGAAAGTTATTTAGACTTGACTGCCGGTTACGGAGGTCACGCTAGTAAGATTTTGGATGTGACACGGCAATTTAAAGATTCATGCCTTATTGATCGAGACCAATTCGCGGTTGAGTATTTAAAGAGCGAATTTCCGTCAGAAGTCAATATCATGCATAGCGATTTTTATAGTGCGGTGCTACAGCTTATCGAGTGTGGAAAGACTTTTGACATAATACTTGCAGATTTTGGAGTTTCTTCTCCGCAACTAGATATGGATAGTAGGGGTTTTTCGTATCATCATGATGGACCACTAGACATGCGTATGGACAGGCGACAAGAATTAACGGCGGAAAAGATTGTGAACCACAGTAGCGAAAGGGAACTAGCAGATATTTTTATTAGGTATGGCGAAGAGAAGCCAGGACGCGCGAAACTGCTAGCAAGAGAAATCGTACATCATCGCCCAATCAAAACCACCAAAGAGCTCGTAGACATAATTATCAGCAAGTCGAAATACTCCAAAACTCATCCTGCCGCAAGAATTTTTCAAGCATTAAGAATTGCTGTGAACGGGGAATTGGACGAAATCGCGCAGACATTGCCACTTTTGCCAAAGGTTTTGAATAAGGGCGGTCGGTTAGGAATAATAACTTTTCATAGTCTAGAAGACCGGTTGGTAAAGGATTATTTTAAGGAAGCAGCAAGTTACGGTGAAGAATCGCAATTAAGATTAATAAATAAAAAGCCAATCGTTGCGGAAAAATCGGAGTTAGGCATCAACCCCAGAGCCAGAAGCGCTAAGCTTCGTGCGGCTCGTAAGGATTGATCAAAAATAAAAACATAAAAAAGGAGGCTATATGCCAAAGCAAATATTAGTAGCGAACAAGTCTCGCAAACAAACCATCAAAGTTCACTTTCGTTAAATTCTTAAACTAAATATTGGGCGAGTGACCTTTGGTGACAGGAAACGTCACGACCCCAATATTTAGAAGATAAATCAAACGAATGACATGGGCCTTTAAGGTCCGCCAATTTAGAGTTTCACACGGAGAGTGTGGAGTGTATGACCTTCCCGGGACAAGCTTTTATGAGTTACTTATAGCTCTGCTCATAAAAGCCCCCGGACTAAGAAAGGAAAGAATAATAAAACAAAAATAAACATAGCGAGGATAACAAAAATAATGATAAGTCAAACTTACGTCACCAGGCGACAAGTTGTCGGCAACAGCTTTGCACGCAACCGTAATACCATTCGTCACACCAAAAGAAATCTTGGATCAATCTCCCAAATCATTATTATTGGTATGTTAACCTTAGTTTTTGCCTTAATTTATGTTGCCGAAGGCACCAAAGCTACTAGTTTTGATTATGAATTATCCTCCGTTGAATCGGAAATCACTGAAATGTCTGCCAGATTAGAGGATCTTGCAGTAGAAAAGGCGCGTCTGACCTCCGTAGCAACAGCTAAAAACAGCACTGTCGCTGCGGCTATGGAGCACGCGACGGTAACTGGTTATGTCGCAGAATAAGCAACCCACAAAATATCAAATCTTACGAAGTATTGTCTTAGTTGCACTTGCAATTATTGTGGTGCGACTATTTTTCATTCAAATCGTCGAGCACCAAAGCTGGGTTGCCAAAGCCGATGCTCAGCACACTTTGCTCGAAACCATTACTCCTAAGAGAGGGGAAGTGTATATGTTGGACAAAGGTGATCCGGTGGCGATAGTATTGAACCAATCAACCTACCAAATCGTCATCGACCCAGCAGTCACTGAGAAATCGGTCATTGAAGACGTTATGAAAGAATATGCCAAAGATTACCAGGCTGCAGACTTAGACGAGATCTATGGACAGGAAGGGCTACGCTATGCAATTGTTGCCAAAAATATTCCTCGTACTACAGCTGAAAAAATCGCAGAATCGGGCGCTCCTGCCGTCTGGCTCAAAAAAACCAATCAACGAGTTTATCCAGAAGGTGAATTAGCTTCAGGGCTACTTGGTTTTGTTAATGCGGATGGTGTTGGTCAATACGGCGTAGAAGGTTCACTTGGCAATTTATTGGCAGGGAAAGAAGGATTATTAAAAACTACCGCCGACATCAACAAGGTCGCCCTTTCAATCGGCAACGACAATATCAAAATCCCCGCTGAAGATGGCAAGAATATCGTTTTATCAATCGACCGCAGCCTTGAAAAAGGAGTTGAGGATTTGGCGCTTGCCGAAATAGATAAAACTGCCGCCACTAACGCTTCAGTTTTAGTAATGGAGGCTAATACCGGAAAAGTAGTAGCCATGGCAAATCTACCAAATTATAACCCTAGTGACTATGGCAACGTTGCTGATGCATCGGCCTACGTCAATTACACGACAGAAGTACCGTACGAGCCAGCCTCAGTCTGTAAGAACTTCGCATTTTCCGCTGCCATCAACGAGGGCGTGATGTTGCCGAGTACCACTTATTTTAATCAAGGCTACGAGATTGTCGATGGCTGGAAGATTCAAAACGCCGAGCAGCGTAGTATTCTTTATGGCACGATAGATATGAAAACGGCTTTGTATTGGTCGCTTAACACTGGCTCGATTCATGCTCTGAAGCTGCTTGGTGGTAATCCGAATTCCATAACCCAAGCGGGCCGCGAAAAACTCTACGATTATTATTACAACAAGTTCCGTCTCGGCCGTGCTACTGGCATAGAAATAATTGAAGCTGAAGGTTTTATTCCGGATCCTAACGAGGGCTGGGGGCGCGACTCTGTTTATGCTAATATGACTTTTGGTCAAAACCTAGGTATTACAATGATCCAAACCGCCACGGCTTTTTCCGCTGTAGTTAATGGCGGCTACTGGCGCACGCCTACAGTCGTAGAAGGAATACTCGCGAATAACAAAATTGAGCCTCTAACATCCGAGGCTCCCGTCGAAGACAAGATTCTCTCCGATGAGACCTCAGCCATGATGCGCGACATGCTAGTTAACAACCGTAATTACAAAGTACGCGCTGGTATCGATAGGGCTGGCTATGCGGTTGGTGGAAAATCTGGCACCGCTCAAGTTATCAAAGATGGCGCCTACGATGACACCATGAGCGAAACTGTTGGTACCTATATTGGCTTTGTCGCTACCGAAGGGGAATTACCAAAATACATAATTATGGCCAAGATGTGGGGGGAGGGGCATTATCTAGATGGTGGCATTGCTAGCAATCTATTTGATACTGTGTCGAATTACTTAATTGATTATTATAAAATTAAACCAGGAGCGTAGTATAATAATAATTATGAATATCAACGATGAAATATTCTACGGATTATTGCTTGCGTTAGCTGGCTTCCTATTCTCAATGGTGCTCACGCCATTCTACACTCACTTTGCATATAAATATAAGTTTTGGAAAAAACAGAAAAAAACTACTGTCGATGGTCAAGCTTTGCCAGTTATGACCAAGCTCCATGCCCACAAGTTTAAGCATGTTTTTCCTACCATGGCTGGTCTTATTGGTGTAATTTCTGTTACGGCTGTCACCTGGAGCTTTAATCTAGATCGTGGGCAGACGTGGCTGCCATTGGTTGGATTTTTGGGGGGCGCTCTAGTAGGTGTGATCGACGATGTCATCAATATTTTTGGCTCTGGTCGTGGCGCAGCGGGTTTACGTGGTCCAGTTAAGTTCTTCCTAATTTCGGTGGTCGGCCTAGTCCTGGGATGGTTTTTTGCCGTCAAATTAGGTTGGACAACTATTATGATACCTTTTGTTGCTGATTTTGAAATTGGCATCATTCCAACGGTATTAATCTTTGCGTTTGCGGTCGTGGCCACGTCTAATGCCGTCAATATTACCGACGGCCTGGATGGCCTATCTGGTGGATTGGCGATGCTAGCCTACGCCGCTTTTGGTGTAATTGCTCTCTTTCAGAACAATATGCTCCTGTTCGGCTTTTGTATGACCGTAGTAGGTTGGCTACTTAGTTACATCTGGTTTAATGTTCCACCAGCTCGTTTTATGATGGGCGACACCGGCTCCTTTGCGCTTGGGGCTGGCCTCGGTGTTGTAGCTATGATGACTAACTCATTCCTCTTATTGCCAATCATTTGTTTGCCAGCCGTAGTCGAAACGGCATCTAGCTTAATTCAGCTAATTTCCAAAAAAATCTTCCATAAAAAGGTCTTTATTTCTGCGCCGCTACATCATCATCTCGAAGCTATAGGGTGGGGCGAAGCCAAAATTGTTATGCGATTTTGGATTATTGCCGGTGTTTGTGCTATTGTGGGCGTATTCATCGCCGCCACTGGGGGCGCAATTTAATGCATAAAAATCGCAAACATAAATCAGACCTAATTATTCTGTTTGCAACTCTAGGTCTAATGGCGCTAGGCCTAATTGTTATCTACGCTATAGGTCCTATGCGCGCAAATGTTCTTAACTCTACCTATGGCACTGATTATGACCCAAATTCATTCTTTTTGGGTCAACTTCGTTCTGTAATCTTATCTTTGGCAGCGTTCTTTTTAGCCTTCAAAGTTATACCTTATAAGTATCTGCAAAAGTACGCCAAACCCCTCATGATAGCGGCCATTTTAATGTCCGCGATTCTTTGGGTGCTCGCTAAAGCTGGCTCGTCACTAGCCAAATGTGAGCTCGGCGAATGCCGTTGGTTTAATCTTGGCGTTGTTAGTTTTCAGCCCGCCGAATTTCTCAAACTAGCTTTGATTGTTTATCTCGCCGATTTTCTCACGCGCAAAAAAACAGAAGGGAATATCGGTAAATGGCGTGAGTTCTGGCTGCCATTCCTGATCGTCTGTGGCGCCTCTCTCGCTCTTGTGGTAGTAGCCCAAGGTGATTTAGGTAGCGGCGTAGCTTTAATTGCGATTATTTTTGGTATGATGCTAATGTCTGGTATTCCAGCTAGACAGTACCTTATCATGATTGCAGTCGTGCTGGTGGTCTCAGTGGCCGCAGTAGCCACTTCCTCGCATCGTATGCAGCGAGTAGACGCCTGGATAGCCACCCTTACGGGTAGTGAAAGCACGGATTCAACCTACCATATCGAAAACGCCATGATGGCCATTGGCGTAGGTGGTTTTTTCGGCGTCGGTATTGGCAATTCTGTTCAAGCCACGGGCTATTTACCAGAATCGATTAACGACTCGGTCTTCGCGATTATGGGGGAAACTTTCGGTTTTGTCGGTCTATTTTTAATAATAGCTATTTTTGGTTTGATGCTCTTACGGATACTGAAGGTCGCCGAGGGTACCAGTGAATCTAATAATCGATTGTTTGTAATTGGCGTGTTTTCATGGATGTTAGCGCAAGTTGTCGTAAATATCATGGCAATGACTTCGCTCATCCCAGTAACTGGTATAACATTACCGCTTCTTTCTTATGGTGGCACTAGCATGATCTTTATTGCTTTTGCTATCGGCCTCGTTTTGCAACTTTCATGTTATACTAGTAGGGAGGTAATAGCAAATGAAGATATTAGTAGTCGGCGGGGGGTCCGGGGGTCACGTTACTCCAGCCGTCGCCGTAGTTCGTGAAATAATAGTCAAAAAACCTCGTGCCGAGGTCGAATTTTGGACTGACTTTAAGTATTATAAAAACGTTACTAAGCTTACCACGGAGATAGGCATTCCCTGGGGCGAAGACAAAAAAACTTCTCGCAAATCAACCTACATACGCGTGCGTCGCCTGCCTGCTGGCAAATTTCATCGCTACGCCAACTGGTCATTTCGTGATTATTTTGTTCACTTTGGTATTACATTAAAAGATCTTATCATTGGCAATATTTTAGGCTTTTTTGGCTTCCTTTGCGGACTAACCACTAGCTTCATTCGGCTTTGCCCAGCCAAAAATCGCCCTAATATTATCTTTTTGAAAGGTGGCTATGTTTGCTTACCAGTTGGTTTGGTGGCTAAATTATTCAAAATCCCTTACATCATCCACGAGTCAGATGCCGTTGCTGGCTTAGCTAACCGAATTTTAATGAAAAATGCTAAGAAAGTAGCCTTCGGTATGCCCCTTTCAGAGGAAACATTAGCCGCTCATCCAAATTACGTCTGGACTGGCATTCCTGTTGGGGCGGAGTTTAAGTCAGTGAGTTTAACTAAGCAGCTAGCTCTTAAAAAAGCTTTTTCTTTTAATCCTGAAAAACCTCTGGTCGTAATAACTGGCGGCTCTCAAGGTTCTGAGAACTTAAACGAAGCCACGCGCGCAATCTTACCAGATTTACTAAAGATTGCATCTGTGGGGCTAGTTGCTGGGCGCAAACACTACGAGTCAATGATAGATCTCAAGAAGTACGAAAACTGGGATAAAGCCAGTCTAGAATCGAATTTTAGAATGTGGGAATTCAATACCACTATGAATGAATTAATGGGAGCTGCCGACGTTGTCGTTTCACGAGCCGGGGCCACTACTATAGCCGAAATGGCCGCCCTGGGAAAAGCAACTATCTTGGTGCCTTTTGAACGTTTGCCCGGCGGACACCAAGTCAAAAATGCTGATCGCCTAAAAGACGCCAACGCCGCAGCCGTAATCTATGATTCAAAGATGGTCGAAAAACCAGAACTGCTTTTAGACGAGATTCGTCATCTTATTAAATCTCCACGCCTTCGCGCTGATATGGCCGATCGTCTTCATACCGAGGCTCGTGCTGATGCTGCCGCTCGTTTAGCCCAAATCATCTTAGAGGAGGCCTAACGAGGTGGGGAAGGAACCTACTAAAAACGAACCTACGCCACCAAAATTAGTTCATCGGCGCGCTAATCGAAACTCGAGTTTTTATTCTGGTCGCACCATTGGCGAAAAAAGGGAACGACTAGAGACCGCCAACGAACGCGCTGCGGCCCGCAAAAAGGACAAACGCAAAAAAGCCACACGAATCATCTTTACTGCCATTGGCTTTGTGGTTCTTGTGGCTATTTTAGTCGCTATTAGTCGTTCATTCATCAAAGAGGAGCCCGCGCCTATCGTGCAAGAACCAGAAATAGTTTACAATCCCACGATTGAAGTTATCGACGAAGATGCTGCGTCTGGTAGCAGAATCACAAACCGCATGAAGTTATATGTCGGTCAAGCAGAAAAGGATTTTCGCGACCTTGGCTACAAGCCCACCAAGGCAGTTATTCCGTCGGGTGCCATCCGTGAAGTAGATATTTACCTAGATGGCTATAATGGTTTTATCAAGCTAGTAATCGACCGCGGTACGGCCGTTTCTGCTGAGGATGCCGATCGCGTAATACGTTATCTCAACGGTCTCGATATTCACGATTTTAACTATATCGACGTCCGCACAGAAGGCAGAGCGTTCTGGAAATAATTAGCAATTGTTTTCCATAATCATCGCTGACATGTTATTATTATAAAAAGGAGGAGAATAATGGGAGAAAAAATTGACAATCCAGGTAATTATGATGAGAAAGGCTCTGATTCTGGCGGTGAATGGAAAAGAATAGAGCACGAAATCCCATTTGACCCAGAGAAAGCATCCCGAATTGTCACGAGTGATAGCGGAACAAAATACGGCGAAGGGAGAAACGATTTAGATAATAAGGTTTTTGGAAGAGGTGGCGAAGGGAAAAGAACGAATTCTTTTTTCAGGGGAAAAAGAGGGGGCAGGCCAGATCCAGATGAATTTGTTTCCATGGAGGATCTCAGAAGCCAAATAGATGAATCTTTACAGGGCCAACCAGAAGGGACGACAATTGAACGTGTGTCTCCACCTGGAGAATTATCTTCGGGCGAGCTTATAGAAGAAATCAGAGCAGGGCAGAAAGATGGAGCTAGCATAAGGGTCGAAGATAATCCGTCTCGAGGCGATATAAAAACCGCTACGCTATTTAGCGGTGACCAAATAGACTCGCGAACTATTTTCATATTAGGGAAAAATGGACCAGAGATTTCTAACGGGCTGTTTTTGCCTAGTGGCATAGTAGTGAAAGCGCTAGAAAACTACATGTTTGTTGAAACCAAAGAAGTTCATCCGCAACCTACAACCTATATTTCACCAAAAGAAATGCCGGCGCAAGCTAGAGAAAACTTAGCAGATAGGGCAAAGAGAATTATCCCGATTATCGCCCTCACTCTATCTCTGTTATTGACTTCGTTCATTCCGTCTCCCGCCGTAAGGGCCATTGACAACCCGATACCAGATCAGCCGCCATTTGGAACTCAGATTAGCGGTCAAATAGAAAATCATGATACGCCAATTGTTTCACCAGAGGATTTACAAGAAGAAGCGGAATCCAGGCTCAGAGGGGTCAGTATTGGCGATACATATTACATGCCGAGTGGCGTAATGGTTCACGAATCTAGCGACTACCAATATGGGGGAGCAAATTCTGTCGGAACAATCGGTGAGAGCGCGGAGTTGCCGGCAGGCACAGAATACACAATTCAAAGCTTTTCAGTACTTGATCCAGAAACGCACGAGGTTGTTGATGCCAATGTCACATGGAAAGAAGGAGTTGCATTGGGAGATTATCTTCAGGAAGTATCGGAAAGAACTGGCTATTCCGTGGAAGAACTAGCTAGAGGAACAAAAATTCACATTGGTCTAGGAAGCCTAGAAGAATCTCAAATAGGTTGGGTAGACTATTCAGACATAATAACGCAAGAAATGGAGGGAGCTCAAAATGCCTAAATATGAAGAAGGGGGAATCATGTCATTTTCAGATGGTAGATATTATGCCTTCACAAAAATTGTACAGGAAAATGGGAAAAAATATGCATTATTATCCACGGTAAATGATCCATTGGAAATTCTCACCGCAGAAATAGTTGAAAAAGATGGCCAGGAATCATTGAGAATGATATCTGAAAAGCAAGAAAAAATTGACGTCTTAAAGCTCCTTGCCTAATAAACAACAGGGAATTGTTCGGTTTTTGTTCTAGTACCCTATTCTCTTTCCATGTTCGGTATTTGTTCGGTATAAGAAAGATGCTTGAATGGATGAAGGCAGGGCAAACCTCAGCATAAACAGGAGAAAATAGGGAAATAGGGGAACATAAAAGGGGAAAAGTCAAATTTAGATTTTGGCTGTGGAAAACTTTAAGATGTAACAGGGGTGACAGATACAAACAGATATACGGGGTGTTGATTAATATTTAATATTTAATATTTGCGCCACACTTTATAAGCTAAGATATTTACTCATGTTTTAAGAAGTTTTTTTAAGCGAGATCCTTATCTAGTGTGAAGTATAAAAACTTCTGTTTAGAATATGAGTAAATATCCTGGCGCGAAATAAGCTTTAGCTGAAGTGTAAAATGTCCAATAACGTCCAACTCATTTTACATGTTCTAGCTATTCTCCGCCGGTCCAGGCAAAACTGTGCCTTAAAAGACGATAACTTAACCGTCTAAAATCCATAAGCGCAATGTCCTAAAATATGCATTGTGCGACATTACACTTATGCTAATTTTGACATCCGACTTTGCGGCGAGTTTTTGAATTTTGAGTTTTCTGGCCATCAAAAATTTTACTTTTATTTCCCTTCTTTTTGTAGCTTAATTCTTTTTTAGTGTTTTACTGATAAAAACCCATCCATCGAATTATCGGCCTTGGCAAACTCATCTGCACTTTTAACAGGGGTAGACAGGGGCAGAGGATCGTGCGTAGGCTCAATTACCACGGTCGATTTCTCTTGATATTCTATCTCTGGCCTAACAGAGGGAACAACAGGAGTGGCATCTTCCTGTTTCTCTACTGTTTTGTTGGCCTTTTTCTTGTTTTTGTGTCTGTTTGACCTCTGTTTTTTTGGGGGTTCTACAGGCTGAGGTTCGGGCTGATCCTGTACAGGCTCCTCCTGGGCTTTATTTCCCTGGTCGTCTTTTCCCTGGCCTCCTAGGAGTGTCGCTAAATCTTTTAATCCTAATCTTTCTTTACCCTCAGCGGCATTGGGACTAATTTTTTGACGGATGAAGTCGCCTTGTGGCGTGGGTTGATGTTTTAAGTTCGGTTTCTGTTCGGTATTAGAAAGAGGGGCAAAAACTGGCTTATTTACTTCTTGACGCCCAGAATCCGCCAATTCCCTTTTGTATTTTTCGGATTGTTCGATCGTCTCACGGATTTCTGACTCGACCTCGAGTCTTGGCCTAGCAAATAACTCTCTTGAATGAGCAATAATCGCATCTAGATTGTCTTTCGGTGTCTTCGGGATAGAAAGAGTGGTGGCAGAGAATGCCGGCACTTTTTCGCCATTGATAATCATTGAAATCACAAAGTGTCGGTTATTGAGCTGGATGATATCAGACTCGTCGAAAGTGGGTTCAAATTGTTTGACAAGTATTGGCGCATCGTCGGCCGAGACGCGGAATGAAATGGTAGTACCTACGTTACCAAATACGGCGTCACGCACTGAATCAGTCATTTGAGCTACGTATTGGTTTGCCACGGTCAGATTAAGGCCGTATTTGCGCGCTTCAGACAGTATTACTGCAAAAGAATCTGTGGCGAAGTTCTGAAACTCATCTACATATAGATAGAATGGGCGTCGGTCTTCAACTAATGGAATATCCGAACGCGACATAGCAGCAAGCTGTACTTTAGTTACCAAGAAAGCACCTAGAATTGCTGCATTGTCTTCGCCGATTAAGCCTTTAGACAGGTTGACAATTAGTATTTTACCTTCATCCATAATCTTACGGATATCAAAGGAAGATTTTGGCTGCCCAATTATATTACGAATAATCGGATTCGCGGTAAAGGCCCCAACCTTATTAAGCACTGGCGCAATAGACTCGTTAACCTGTTTTTCGTTCCATTGCCCAAACTCATGTTTCCAGAATTGTAGAACAGTCACATCCTTACAATAGTCTAAGGTCTCCTTGCGGAATTCTTTATCTGTTAATAATCTAGAAATGTCCAAGAGGGTAGTGGAGGGGCGGTCGAGCAGGGCAAGTAGTGTATAGCGTAGAATATGCTCTAGTCTTGGGCCCCAGGAGTCGCCGAACATGCGTTTTAATACGCCAATCACTTCGGAACAGATATTGGGCTTGCGAGTAGGGTCGGTAATCTCGAGCGGGTTGAATGCAACAGGAAAAGCTGTATCGGCAGGGTTAAAATACACTACATCCTTGACTCTCGATTCCGGGATAAAGCGAAGGTTATCGATTGCAAAATCACCATGTGGGTCGATAATACAATAACCTTGGTTATAGAATACGTCTGAGAGCGCCAAGAGTTCTAGTAGGCCACTCTTTCCTGCCCCGGTCTGACCGATAATATAAACATGACGAGAGCGGTCACGACGCAGCAGGCCAAACTGATGGTTGATGCCACGGAAATTAGTTAAGCCAAACGCTGATACGTTCTCATCTTCAGACGAATTACCCGTCAGTACTGGTAATTTTGCCGGTGGTTCGGCTGTCTTGGAGTTGGCCCAGACGATATTCGGAGTTTCTACAGACGTATGAGGAAGATGATAAACAGAAGCCAGCTCAGATATATTCAGAATAAAACCATGGTCCGCAAACTCGCGCAGCTTATAAGCATCTAGAGTAGTAGGGTCGAAACTTCCTCCTACCTGCTTAAAGCCGTTAAGATTTGTGGAATTATACTGTTTAAAGGTCCCTACCAGTGCCTGCATATTAAGACGTGCATCGGTTTGGTTTTGGCCTAAATACGCTAGCCTAATCTTAACCTCATACCCTAATTTAGTAGCCTTTTCTTCGGCTTTAGCGATTCTGGTTTTATCGCGTTCAGATAGTTCAATCTTCTCTTCAGAGTTTGTGCCGCCAGCCGGTGGGCGAAATAGCGCGCCCAAAGCCTCAACCACCCAAGTCCAATCTATACCGCTACCACCAAGAAACGTGCGTTTGCCAGATTTTACCTTTTGCACCCATTTATCTGTAGTGTTTTTGTGCCAGTCATCTGCAATTGGGCGGGCCAAAATCTGTATCCAGAGTTCTTCTGAGCGATCTGGGCTTAGTTTTGCCAGTGTACCAGTGATTCCGGCCAAAGGATCAACCTCGAAATTATCAAAAGTCTTAATCGGCAACACTTCGTTATCCGTTAGGGCAAGTTCTGAGGAGTAAACTACGGGATATTTGGTGCGATCATCGACATAATCTTCATTCATCTTGTAGATTTGTACAGTAGGATACTGAGAATAAATCTGCCCTTCTACAAAGCTTTGCAAAATCTTTGGCACCCAGACATAAAATCTAATCTGTCCAGCTGTAGAAACGATCTCAAAAGATAAATGCTCCTGCACCCCGCCAGAATTTTTGAGTTCTCTTTTATCTCGCAGAATTCCATGCAAGGATGCAAAAAGTTGCTCTGCAGCTAATTCTTTTTTGTCATTCTCTCTCGGGATCTCGAGCATCAACAAGACAGAATCTACATTCAAGACTTTGAGTTTATTGAGTTTTTTGTAATTTCGATAGGTTAAAAATGCCAGAATCCCAACTACGGGAATCCAGAAGATCGGCATTAAAATAAAATGTATGATCGCTTCCATATTATTATTTTATCATACTTAAGCTAACGTAAATAAATTCTTATCAACTTTTTTAAATAATTTTTTATTCTGTAGATTTAATAAAATAGTGGTTTCTTTAACTTTGCGGACTTTCAAAACTTGTTTGACGATTTCTTCTCTGGTCATTGGCTCATCAGATTTTTCCAAAATTGAGCGGATGATTTCGGAAATCGTGCCCTTTTTGTAGCCCCAGCTGCTCAGAGCATAGATACCGCGACCAATCAGCACAAAACGGGAGTCCTTAATTAATTCATTATGGATTGCCTGAATAGTAACATTTTTGCGCTTGAAGCTCGATTCTTTAATTTCCTTGGCTATATCTGAAAAATGCATTGGCTCCTTTTTCATCTCAAGAATCACGAAAATTTTATCGCGAATGTTTTTAGGATTAACGGATGGCCATTTGGCTAGCCCCCATAGGCCATTTAAAGAGGCGAGTAATTTGGAAATTGACGCTACTGCTTTTATGTGGTCAGGATGCTCATAATCCAACTTATTGTCAAGTTCATCAAGCGTCATTGGCGCTTTGTTCTCTTTGAGAATCTTAACAATCTCGTCTACCCTAGCGCGAATTACTTTGCTATCACCATATTCCGTAATACCAATTGCGGCATGATATTTGTCGTTCTCTTCTACGATGGTTAAGTTTTTGGCAAAAGTCGCGATAAAATAAATACCAGTTTTTTCAGAGGCGGTAGCCTTTCTGCCGTACACTTTGTCGGCTAAGTCGCTAAGTCTGGCTACGCGTCCAGTTTCGGTAAGATTACGGATCAAAATCTTTTCGGCGGCGGCTAATTCTGGGATTTGGTTCTCCTCAGCGGAAATTTGGAGACGGATTAGAATGGCCTTTTCGAGTTGACGAACACGCTCTCTTGTGATTGAAAGCATTTCCCCAATTTGTTCTAGCGTTTCTTTGGTGCCATTTAGGCCAAATCTGCGAGAAATGATTTCCTTTTCGCGGTCTTGCTCGATTATTTCTAGGCTTCCGGATATTGCTTTTTTTAGGATTTCCGCATTTTGATCCATTATCTGTATTCCTTATTCCACCCCTGTTAAATTGATAAACTTTTACTATAATATCATATGTTTGCACGAATGTCAACTATGAAATTATCATTTCCTAGAGCCTATTATATCACATTTTTTGTGATTAATATTTTTCTATCAAAATATGTTATTATTTCTTACTCTTCTTGGTGGTTTTGCGGCGCCCACGCGTGCCACGACGGGTAGTTTTAGGCTTATTTGCTAGCATTTCTTCTGCTTGCTTGCGGGTGATTTTCTTAGGGTCTTGTTCTTTTGGTATTTTGACGTTATTGCGGCGCCCTGGGCCTTTAATGTATGGCCCATATGCGCCATTAATAATCATAATGTCGTTCCAGTCAGCAATGATAGAATCAATTTTAGCTTGATATAGCGGCAAAGCCTCTTCTAGTGACACAATATAGGGATCCAAATCTTTCATTGGAATGTTATATTTGCCACCTTTAAGATATGGACCAAACGGACCATTTGCGGCAATTATTTCGGTCCCATCAGGAGCCTTACCGAGTAAACGTGGCAGAGCCGGTAAATCCAATTGCTTTAAAGCCTGTTCTAGATTGACAGTTTTAACTGATTTTCGTTTTGGCAAAGGCGCAAAACGTGGTTTCTCGCCAGCTTCTTTTTCGTTGTCGCCTAGCTGGATAAAGCCACCGTTTTTCCCTACTTTGGCATAAATAGGCTTACCAGTCTTTGGATCATGTCCTAGCAGGCGCGAGTTATTATATCTCTCTACCCCTTGCGCTGTTAGCACCGTATCTCGGAAGGGTTTATAAAAATCTCGGAGCATTTTTACGCGCTCTAATTTGGCATCTGCCACAAGGTCAAGATCTTTCTCGATATTCGCTGTGAACTTATAATCAACAATATTTTTAAAATTATCTACTAAAAATCCAGCCACCAATTCGCCAATCGGAGTCGGAATCAATTTACCCTTGTTGGCGCCAAATTTTTCATGGACAATTTCTCGTTCGACTTTCCCTTTCTTGGCCCTAAATTCGACAACCTCTCGCTCATCGCCTTCGGATTCGCCCTTTGCTACGTAGCCACGCGCCTGAATGGCCGTCATAATACTGGCGTAGGTCGATGGCCTACCAATACCAAGCTCCTCCAGCTTTTTGACGAGTGAGCCCTCAGTATAACGAGCGGGCGGTTTGCCAAAAGTTTGCTTTGCGATTAATTCTTCACAATCTACCATGTCGCCTTTAGCTAGCTTTGGCAGCTCAGTATTTTTAGACTTACCGTATACTCTTAAGAATCCATCAAATATCACCACTTCGCCTTTCGCGACAAAATTGTGTGAAAGTTTGATGGTGGTTTTAGCGATTTTAGCATTCGCCATCTGTGTGGCTACCGTGCGTGCCCAGATTAGCTGATACAATCTTTTTTCGAAATTATTCTTACCAGCGCTCGCAACGGCAACATTGGTAGGGCGGATTGCCTCATGTGCTTCCTGCGCACTAGCGTCCTTAGTCTTAAAATGACGTGTTTTTAGATATTTTTCACCAAAACTACCCTTTATGTAATCAGAAATCGCCTTGACGGCTTGAGACGATAGATTTAGGGAGTCAGTTCTGTGATATGTGATTAAGCCAGCCTGATACAAACCTTGAGCGGCGTTCATCGTAGTGCGCGAAGTAAATCCAAGTTTAGCGTTAGCTTCAATCTGCAGGGCGGCAGTAGTAAACGGCACCGGAGCAGATTTTGTTCCTTCTGCTTCGTCTACGTCCTCGACTTTATATTCGGACTGTGATAACTTGTCGAGTAACTCCTTCGCTGTATCTTCATTCTCTGGCGCGTCCCCGTCATAAAGAGCGCTAAAGGGTAAAGGATTTGACATGGCGCGCCCCTCGGATACGCCTCGGGCCGCTCCAGCCAAGTCTTCATGTCCCTTGGGATTCATCGTGCCAAATTCTTTACCCCTAATAAACTCACCAGAGATTTTATAAGTAGATGTCGAATCAAATTTCTCAATCTTTTTTTCGCGTTCTACAATTAATCTTAATGCTGGCGATTGCACACGCCCAGCCGAAATCGCGCCAGGTACTTTTTTGCGCACAATATCAGACAAATCGTATCCTACTAGCATATCCAATGTTTGCCTGGCTTGCTGTGAAGCCACCATATCCATGTCCACAGTGCGAGGATTTTTGATTGCCGCATCTAGCGCCGGCTTAGTGATTTCGTGGAAAGTAATTCTGGCGGTATTCTTGGGCAGCTTCAAAACTTCGCACAGGTGCCACGAAATAGACTCTCCTTCACGGTCTTCATCCGTTGCTAGCCAGACTTTGTCGGCATTTTTTACTTCTTTCTTTAGTTCTGTAATAATAGATTTATGCCCTGGGTCGATTTCGTACGTTACGTCAAAAGTATCTTTATCAACCTTCGTATCCTTACGAATATGCCCCACACTAGCCAGCACCTTAAAATCGGCCCCCAGATATTTTTCAATCGTGTGGGCCTTAGCTGGGCTCTCTACTATTACCAGGTTTTTAGCCATATATATAATAGTAACACATCCAGTCAAGCATAAGTATATAAATTGATTACAACGTCTTAGTAATTACGAATAAAAAATGCACAAAGTGTAATTATTAAAAAAACAAGAGCCATTGAAACTAGCCAATAACTCAGATTCTTATTTTTTGAATTTTTAATTTTCGTAAACGCAACGGCCACAAAAACAGTCGGCAATGCTACGGTAGCCATCATGATTGGTAAGCTCACAAAAAAACTCACCAAGTCGCCAAAACACAGACCCTCGGGAGCTCCCCGCTCAATACAATTTAAAAAAGATGAAATTATTTTAGAATTATCACTGAAGAGGCTTAGTAGCAATAGTGGTAAAGAAAGCAAGAAGGATATAATTATATAGATGTATGGTTTGTCCCAAACGCCAATACTGGTAATTTCCTCGTTGTTTTCTGAAACTACACCTTCTTTAGGCTCAGCCGAAACTTCTGCTTTGTAATTATATTCATTTTGCATACTTTAATTATAGCACATCAAAAAACCCTCAGGTAAGGGTGGGCATCACCTGAGGGTATTTTGGCCCTCTAACGCTTCTCTGATTTATACCGGGGAGACCCCGGAGCGTAACCCACCTCACACAAATTGGGGCCCGCCGGTTAGAGGGATTGCTAAGCCTTCGAAACGATCCTTTCAAAGTGGAGGTAATACTTATAAACTTAAAACCATGAAGAAATTTTAAGTGTGAAAGGGTTTCAAAAGCTCGCAATTTCTGCTATACTGGAAGTAGTATAGCTGAAATTATAACTTATTTAGGTGCGGTGTGGAGCACTTTTTTGTGCCCCAACTGACCTTATTATATCACACAGGAGAAAATATGTCAACACTATTTACTACTTTTTTTGAAAAATTCAACCAAATATCACCCCTAGAACACAATTTTACAGAGGTGTTAAGCTCTATTGCGCTTAAGCCTAAAACATTGTACATTTATGGCAAAATGCCAGAAAATATGTCAAAAAATGATAAAACAGAGAGGCCGAAAGTTGTAGCAGTCGTAGGCGCCCGTCGCAATACTCGTTATGGTGAGGAGGTAGCTTATCGAATGGCTTATGAACTGGCCAAACATGGTGTTATTATTGTTTCTGGTCTTGCCTACGGAATAGATTCGATTGCGCATTCGGCGGCGCTTGATGCTGGTGGCCGCACTATAGCAGTTCTTGGTACTCCTATTGATCAGATTTACCCAAAATCTCATGCTAAATTAGCTAAAAGCATCGTCGAGCAAGAAGGCGCCATCATCAGTGAATTGGCACCAGGAGCCGATTTTCACCCCAAAACAAGCTTTTTAGAGCGCAACCGCATTATCTCTGGTTTATCTGATATAGTGATTGTAGTAGAAGCCGCTGAGCGGTCTGGTTCTTTAAACACCGCCGCACATGCGCTCGAACAGGGTAAAGAAGTATTTGCAGTACCAGGCAACATTACTAGCCCACTATCTCAGGGGTGTAATAAACTTATTCGCCATGGAGCAAATCCATATACTTGCCCAGAAGATATCCTGAGCATATTATTCCCTAAAGAATATTTTAAAACTCGCAAGCAAGCCAGCCAGACGGTGTTATTTGGCGATACTCCAGAAGAAGCCGCTATTTTGCAGGCGCTCTACGACGGCAAACGCGACGGCGAGGCTATTATGGCTGCAGCCAATCTTACGTCCACTATGTTTAATCAATCAATTACACTGCTCGAAATCAAAGGTCAGGTGCGTGCTCTGGGGGCCAATCATTGGGGGCTGATTTAAGGACATTTTACAATATCAAACAACTTATGCTATAATGAAATTATGAAAAGGCATGCTACAATCTTCTCATTATTTACAACATCATTTTTGGCTTCAGTTAGCTTAACTTCCTCCACCTCCGCCCTCACCTACCAACAAGATATCCCAGTCTCATTCACCTTCAATTCTTCGGTAGTACTTACATTATCTTCTGCTGATCTTAACATCTATAATCTCTCTCCAGGTACTAGTAGTGATAGTAACATTATTAGAGTTACTGCTACATCCAATAATAGTACTGGCTATGTCATTACTGCTACAGTAGGTGATAATACACACAGTAATCCATCCTATAGTAATACTAGTCTTAATCATATAAGTAATACTGGCAATATCTTTTCAAGTATTGCTACTAATGCAGACCTTGCTAGTCTCACTAATGATAATACATGGGGCTATGCTATTTCGGACAATGGCTCTATCTGGTCTAACTATTCTGGTCTTCCACTATATACTGCAGAATCAGGCAAAACCCTAAAAGAACTAAATACTAACGGCACCACTTCCTTTGACTTCAAAATCGCCGCTAAAGCCTCTTCTTCTCAGCCTTCTGGTGAATATAGGAATGTGATTAATTTTACGCTGACGAGTAATGCGGCGCCAACTCCCGTAACGATAGATGATGCTTACGCTGCAGCTGGTAAAACCAAACTCAATGGCTATTACAAGATGCAAGATATGAATTCTACTATTTGTAGCGGTGTAGACGCAATTGGCGAACAAGCTCAACTTATAGATAGTCGTGACAATAAGGTTTATTATGTAGCTAAACTTGCCGATGGTAATTGTTGGATGACGCAAAATCTAGACTTTGATATCATTAATGGTGGTTCTGCCATAAATAGCGCCAATACCGATGTCCCAAGCAACTGGGCTGATGGGGGTTATCTAACCAATACGTATACTGCCAATGATACCACCTGGAATAGCTATTCTGACCAACCAGAATCCTATGATATAGGCAATCTCTATTGGAGTGGCACAATCGAAGACGAAACTCCAGTATCTTCTGGTAATGCTCATTATCACCTAGGCAACTACTATAACTGGACAGCTGCTGTAGCTATGGCAGATTCTAGTAGCTATACCACGGATGGCACAAATGTAAATCAATCTATCTGCCCAGCTGGCTGGACTTTGCCAAAGAGTGGTAGTAATACCGGCTCTGGCTCCTTCCAATACTTAGTCAACCAATATGGCTGGGATGATGGCACTTATATGATGGAAGATCCTTACCCATGGGAATTTCCTCTTTATTTTCCACTTGGTGCCATGTGGGGTGGCGAATGGTACGATGACATTGGATGGAATGGTTACTTTTGGTCATCCATGGTTCGTGCTACTCGTTATTCTTGGGATCTGCTCGTAACAGTGCCGTCGTGGGGTGCAACTGCATTTCCAGATGATAATCGCGTCCGCACAGACGGCATTTCTGTACGTTGTATGGCTAGATAAGTATCGCATTACCGTGTAGTGTTGCTGTTTAAAATGATGTTTTAACAATCAATTTTAGCATACACCTCTCGTAGAATTTTGGGGAGCTGTGCCTTTTCCTCAGGAGTGAATTTAGATAATACAAAATCAATATCTCCCATCTTAGCGCGGAGATCATCATTCCCTGTTCCTACTCTGATGCGTGGATATTCTGAAGTTCCTAGGGCAGCATCAATCGACTTTAGGCCATTATTTCCTCCTGCTGCGCCTAAGTTGCGAAATCTTACCTTGCCAAATTCTAGATCAAAATTATCACAGATTACCAAAATATCAGAGGGCGCTATCTTATAAAAATGAGCATACCTCTGTACTACTGCACCAGTTTCATTGTAGAATTCTTGTGGCTTAATAAAAATGATATCGTCTGTGCGGCCCCACAAGGCGCCTAGGCGCGGTTTTTCGCTCCAATTAAGATGATTAAGCTCAAAATAAAAATCAAGTGCCAGAAAGCCAATATTGTGCCGTGTAAAACTATATCTATCTCCAGGATTGCCCAATCCTACAACTAATTTCATGGCATCATTATAGCACAGGGCAGAGAAATTTTTAATCTGTCTTGCGGGACATAAAGACTTGGCCCGAGTGGCCCGGAACGTGCCCGCAGGGCACGTTTAAAAATTTCTCTGCCCTATCTGTAATAAGAATACCCCGCAAAACGCGCGGGGTATTCTAAGGTGCCAGTAGGAGGAGCTAGCTCGTTCGATGAGTCATCTTCTTGTCTTTCTGACGCATTGCAATCATCTTGACCAGCGGGTGACGAATCACTTCCTCTTCGGTGAAGCAGACTTGAGCCACCATTTCGCTATCCATCAGCTGTCTAGAAGCGTACACGAGACCATTGCTCGAAGCGTCGATGTAAGGAGCGTGGATTTGCTCCACGTCGCCAGTAATGACAATCTTGCCTTCAGCGCCAAGACGCTTAATCAAGGTGTCAGCCTGGCTGACGTTTTGATCCTGGAATTCATCATAGATGGCCAGCTCGTAGGCAAAATCGCGCCCGCGTGCATGGTCGATGGGAACGATGGTAAACCAGTTCTCAAAGATTAAATCCACACGATCCTTCAGACATGCCTTAATGGAACGTTTTTCGGCATTGTCTTCGCCGTTCGGGCTCCTAGGTTGCTTTTTCCTGTCGGTGCCGAACTTCTTAAGCTTCTCCAGCTCGCTCTTAAACTTCTTGTCTTCGTTCAACAAGAAATTACGCAGGGCGTTTTTGAGCGGCTGCACATCGGGGTCCATCTTCTCGTCGAGGTCACCAGGAAGTGCACCCAGCTTACTCTGAGAGTCGCACGGTACCACCGTAACGCCGATGTATTCTCCGTCCTTGCAAGCCTGATAGCCATACACCGTGGCCATATAGGTCTTGCCGGAACCAGCCGGCCCCGTGCAGATAACGGCCGAAATATTCCGATCCATCAACGCTTCGGCATAAATTGCCTGCCCAGCGTTGTGAAGTTGAACCGGAAAATCCTGCACATACCTAAGCTGCACGATGGCGTTTTCGGTTACGTCGTAGCGTCCAATATTACTGAAGTACGGGTCGTGGTTTGGATTGAAATCGTACGGATAGTCAAGATCGTTTTCCAGGCTCATCACGATAAACTCATTCGCAATCAACCTAGACTGGCCAGGCATATAAAGCTGCCATTCGTCCAGTTCGATCCTCCGTACTTTGTAAAACTTGTCGAACAGTTCCTTAGGGACAACCACATTGCGGCGCCCCGTGTACGGCTCTGGGTATTTATACCCATAACGCTGAGTCTCGATCCCCCTTTCCCTTGCTCGGATCGCCAAACCGTTGTCGTTGGTAAGAAGCGTGACATTGGTATTGGCAAAAACATGGCTAAGCTCACCGCACTGGCTACCGTCGATTGCTCTCCCTTCTTTTAAGAAAATGATTGCCAGCGTGGCCAAGATGATCTGACCGTCCATGTCGTCCTCAGAAGGACAAAATGGCAAGATGTGCTTGAAGTTCTTGTGCACCGGTAGCACCGAGAGCAGCTGATCGCTGCCAGGTACCAAAATCGGGCGCTTTAACTCGTAGTTGTCCTTGACGCTGTGCATTTCGCTCTCGATAATCTTGCGAATCCGCCTCAGCGCCGTTCTTGCCGACTTGCCGCGGTCGGACTTCTCACTCTTGAACTTGGAAAGTTCCCTGATTACTACGGTAGGAATCACGATGTGTGCGTGTGAAAGGTCGACCGTCGGTTCCTCGGGCTGGCTATTGCCGTCGCCGGGAATGATGTCGACATAATCCACGATGACATTCGTATCTACTACGTAAATAGGGCGTTCGTCAGACATAACATCCTCCTTTTAATGTACGGGTATACGAAAAAGGAGTATAAATATATACTCCCACCTAACTATATTATAACATGTTTTTTATTTTTTGTCGTTTCTAAATGAAAACATAATTGGCGTGCCTACAAAAGGATACTTTTCGCGGATTTTGCGTTCCAAAAACCTCTTCCAAGACCAATGCAACAGTTCTAGTTCATGGCCATGCACCACAAACCACGGCGGGCATGTGTCAGTTTGTACGATATACTTTGGCTTCGGATGAGTGTTTTTAAGCCCAGCTGGCGCATGGGACATAATTGCATCGTTTAAAATCTTATTCAGCTCCGAAGTTTTAATTTCTAAGTGACGATTTTGCTCTACCTCGGTGGCTAATTCAAATAATTTGGTAACATTTTGCCCAGTTTCTGAACTGGTGATTAAGACTGGCGCAAAGGGTAAGAAATCAAAATCCTGCTCTAACTTATCCAATATCTCGTCGGTATTTTCTACTAAATCGGCTTTTGTCAAAACGATAATAATACCTTTGCCGGCCTCCACAATCTGCCCGGCCAAAGATTGGTCTAGCTTGGAATGCGGCTCGGTGGCATCCACTAGGAGAGCGCAAATGTCAGACTCTTCTATTGCCGCCAAACTTCTAATGGCGGAGAATTTTTCAATTCCCACTTCGCGTTTGCCAGGCTTGCGTAGTCCGGCTGTGTCTAAGATTTCTAAATCTCGCCCTTTATATTTAACGATAACACGGTTTACGTCCCTGGTGGTTCCCTGTCTTGAACTTACAATCGCTTGTTGCTTTTTGGCTAGAGAATTAAACAAACTGCTCTTACCTACGTTTGGGCGTCCGATTAAGGCGAGTTTTAATGCAGGGTTTTTCTCCGCTTTCGACCACGTTCGCTCGCGCCCGTCGTTACGGGGCTCGCTCTCTTCGGACGGCTCGTAAGCCGTCCGGGGCACGGTCTCTAGCGAAGAAAAAACCCTGCGTTTGAGCTCATTAATACCCTGCCCAGTAGTAGCTGAAGTACGGATAGTCTCAGTCGGCTTAATGCCGAGAGATAAAAATTCTTCTGAAGCAAGCGCCTCGCCTAGATCCGACTTATTTAGTACTAGAAGCACCGGTTTTCGTGATTTTAAGGCTTTTTTTGCGATTTCCTTATCACGATAATCCGGATATTTAGCCGCATCAAGCGTAACCAAAATCGCATCGGCAGCATCAATTGCGTCTTCAATCTGATCCTGAATAGAAGCCTCAAAATCGTCAGACGGATCTTTAAGTCCAGCGGTGTCAATCAACATAAAAGAATTATCAATTGTAGCCATTACATTATCGCGCGTTGTGCCCTCCTCACGCGCCACAATCGCGATATTTTTACGGGCCATACGATTAAGAAGGCTAGATTTTCCAGCATTTGTCTGACCGATCAAAGCAACAATTGGTAACTTTTTCATAACAATATTATATAATAATAATATGGTTTTATCAATTGGTAATTATTCGAAAAATCTTAAGCGTCAATTTGATCAAGAAAAAGATCGCCTAAAGACATTGATTGGTGAAGAACCGACAATTGAGCACATAGGCAGTACGGCAGTAGGCATTGGTGGTAAAAACATCATTGATATTTTGATTGGCGTTAAACAACAGTCTCAAATCGAAAAAATCAAAAATATTCTTATGGAAAACGGATACTTTGCTGGGTTCAATAATCATCCGAACAGAATATTCCTGGCTTCCAGTGAGGAGGAAACCAGTGAAGGTGATTTTCATATTCACCTATGTCTTAAAGACAGCGAAGAATATCAGAATTTTATCTTGATAAGGGACTATCTACTTGGGAATCCCGGAGAGGCTAGTCGCTATTTTGAGAAGAAAAATGAATTTGCTAAGGATACTAAATACAACCGCGAAGAATATAAAAGTTTGAAGTCTAAATATGTTAGCGAACTATTGAAACGGGCAAAAAAATAAGCTCCTTCGGAGCTCTTCTTTCTTTTGGTGATTCCGGCGGGAGTCGAACCCGCGATTTTCTGGATGAGAACCAGACGTCCTAGACCACTAGACGACGGAACCACTTACCATTATTCTAACATAAGTTAGCTTAATAATCAATGCCACCATATTGCGGAATTGCAGAAACAATTGTCTGACCAGGCGCAAGCTTAATTTCGTTCCCTTCTGTATCCAAGAATTTTATCTGATCTGCCCGCGTTGGTTTATTCCAAGTGCCACGTACCGCTGTGCCATTTTGGAAGACATAAGCGTCGCCAGAGCCGAGCGTCGTAATATCCTCGTGATAGTTATCCGAGGCGCGATGTTCAGAAACCACCATTGCAACTACCACGCTAGGCGATAAAGTGGTTAAACTACAGACATCCTCGGGGTTTTTCTCGCCCAAATCCTCGCCAGTACACATATAAACCTCGTGCGGCCCAATGCCAAAGTTGCGTACGTAGGTGTTGTTTTCGGCATTGTATATATAGTTAACATTAAAAGTTGGTGATCCGCCGAACCTTAAACCGATTTCGCTTACCTTAGCTTCAAGTTTTGACGTATCCTTGCTTGTGGGGGTAGTAATCTCAAGCTTTTCTGCCACCAAATTATTGACGAGTGATTTTCTCGATTCTTCTGGCGTCATTCTGGCGAAACCTTGTATATTTGAAGTAGTCTTGCCCGTATTCTGGCTAAACCTTGCCAAATTCGCTGGAGTCGTGAAGAGATTGTTCCATAGTCGCGTACGATAAGTACCGCGATACATATAAGAATAGTTTTCGGTTAAATCAGAATAGCCGCCAGCAGATACCGCACGCAGGGCGTCATCGGCGCCACCCGCATGGACAATCGTACAATCAAATGGCGTATCCCATTCAAGATAGTATAGTCTCAGCGAGCGGATTGGCCCAATTACGGCAGGTGTGGGATTCTGGTAAATTGCCGCGAAGCGCGTAATTCCGGCTTCGGCGATTGCTTCAAAGATTACTCCAGCATCGGTCAAACCAGACTGCGGTCTTGCTCCATCTACGCCATTTGGGGTCTGAACACAATAAGCTGGAGCATTTTTGAGTGAAGCATCTATTGGCATTCCAGTTAGGTCACTGAAGATTTCATTGCCATCGCTAGCTGCTGGAATTTTAGGGAAAGTCAAAGAAGCAATTTCTTCCTGGGGTCTTAAAAATGTATAAAGCAGGCAAGCGACACCGCCGCACAGGGTAATAATACCGGTTATCAAAAAAACTAACCAGGCTTTTTTAGGCTTTTGTAGCTTTGATAATTCCTTCGCAGGATTCTTCTTTGCTGCTTCCTCGCTTTTTGGAGTCTCGATATCGTTTTTTGCTTCCATTATTTGCTCCACTTGTATCTGTTAAGTACTTTTTTATAAAAATTATGCTAAAATTTATAATAATTTTAACACAAAAATAAAAACTATGTGTTATAATGTGATTATGGTTAAACAAACACTGAAGGTCATAACCAAAATACCTCTTATCGCGGCAGTATTTACAATTATTTTAATGGGCGCGAAGCCGGCCATTGCTGCTGACGTCGAAGAAGCTAATACAAATTTTCAAGTTAATGTCAAAGAATCTCTCACTGTCTCCATCGGAGTCGACACTAGCGAAAATAGTGGCGATATGGATGAGTTTTTGCGAAACACCGTAAATCTCAGCGTGAAAACTAATAATTCTGCTGGCTTTACTGCCTCCATGACTATGAAAACCACCGAGACTGCGCTCAAAAGCGGATCGAATTCTCTTCCTACTTTAACTACAGGTTCGACTCGCGGTAGCTTCCCAGCTAATTATTGGGGCTATTCATTTGACGACACTACGGCTGGCTCAGCTACCAGTAATTACGCCGCCTTGGTCCCCTCCAATGCCACACCTATTACAGTTCTTGCATCCAATACTTCTTCTGGCAACAGGACGTTTTACTTTGGTGCCAAAGGCAATTCCTCCACTCCGTCGGGCACTTATATCGGCACTGTGGTAGTTAGCGTAGTTTCAGGCGCAATTGGTCCAGATAACCCAATTACCCCAGTAGATCCTATTACGCCAGAACAATACAATGTTTCGGCATATTATCCGTCAAGAGGCGGTTCATCTAATGGTGCTACCGTATATTCTACTGTAAGTGGGAACACTGTCACTTCAGAAGTCACTGATGGCGATAACCGCTGTAGTCTTTATGGTGAAGGCTGTAATCCTAACCCATTGGGTGAGCTCTACGACACCTATGCTAAGATTTCCAATGGTTCCATGCTTGCGACTGCTCTAGCCATCACAGCTGGCGTAACCGCTACCTCCGGTATCTTCTTCTTTGTGCTCGCTAAGCGCGACGACGATGACGACGAAGACGAAGAAGAGTTATAGGGGGTTTGCTATTCGTGATATAATATAAACATGATTGTTACACGTTTTGCACCCAGCCCCACTGGATATATTCATATTGGCAATGTTCGCTCCGCGATTTATCCTTATTTGCTTGCACGCCAGAATAATGGCAAAATGATTCTAAGGATTGAAGACACTGATCGCGCACGCTATGTAGAAGGTGCCACAGAGCTTATCGAAGATACGCTCGAATGGTTAGGCTTAAAATGGGATGAGGGTCCCATCGTGGGCGGGCCGCACGTTCCCTACTTCCAAAGTGAACGTAAAGAAATCTACCACGCTTACGCCCGCAAGCTCATTGAGTCTGGACGTGCCTATGCCGACCCTACGCCGCCAGAGAAAATCGACGAATACCGCAAAAAATGCAGCCAGGAAAAAGTTCCTTTTCTCTATCGTAATTTCCGCCCCGATAATCCACCGGAGTGGCAACCTGGCATTCCACTAAGGTTTAAAACCGAGCCAAAGTCTTATAGCTGGCACGACGAAGTAATGGGCGATATGCATACGGGCCCCGAAGTCCTGGACGACATTATACTCATCAAGAAGGACGGTTATCCGACCTATAATTTTGCCCACATTGTAGATGATGCTGAAATGGGTGTTACTCACGTAATGCGCGGTGTAGAATACTTATCCAGTACACCAAACTATCTTGCGCTTTATGAAGCCCTGGGCCTTACTCGCCCAAAGCTCGTTTCCTTGCCACATATTCTGGCTCCACAAGGCAACAAGAAGCTCGGCAAGCGTGATGGTGCTAAATCCGTCACTGAATATCGCGATGATGGCGTACTCGCCGAGGCTATGTTAAATTATCTTGCCTGTTTGGGTTGGAATGATGGTACTGAGCAAGAAATCTATACCATGGACGAACTAATCAAAAACTTTTCACTTGACCGTATCCAAAGTTCTGGTGCTCGCTACGACGAAACCAAGCTACTATGGATGAATGGCCAGTGGATTCGTAGGATTTTTGACGAGCAAGGCGCCAAAGTCTTATATGCTCGTACACAGAATTTTTGGCCCGAAGTTGCAAAAGATGCTAGCGATGACTACAGACTTAAAGTCCTCTCAATTATTTATGATCGACTTAAAACTCTCTCTGATTTGCGTGAAATGACCGCCTACTTCTTTGCCGATCCAGAAATCGATTTAGACCTGATTACCAATAATAAATTCCTCAAGAAAATCTCCGAAGCTGAGCTTGAGAGCCTACTCAAAATTGTTATCAGCAAACTTAGTAGTATAGCGGAGTGGGATGCAGGGAGCCTACAATCCGCACTAAATGACCTGCTGCAGGAAACTGGTAAAAAGCCAGCGGAACTATTCAGCCTCATTCGTATTGCTATAAGTTTCGCGCCATTTAGTCCTGCCTTAAATCTCACTATGGAAGTCTTGGGGCGAGAAAAAACTCTAGCCAGGCTAAATGCGGTAGCTAGAGCAATTTAAACTATAGCGAAACGACAATTGATTTAATCTGTTTATTAGTTAATGAACCGGACTTATTAATAATCTTGTAGACGATTCCACCATTCACCCAAGCCGCATCGCTGTTGCTGATATAAATCGTAATCCCCTGTTCTCTGACTACGGTATAGTTTTCTTCGTATTTTTCTTTTACATAATTAGAAAGAAGTGCATTTGAATCCCAATAGGACTTTTTTTCAATTAGATCAAACGCACCACCGGTTTTGCTGTTTGAAAAAGACATAGTAATCTCGCCATTGCCAGAATTAATACTAGAGACGCTATAATCTCTTGGCACATAGCTAGGATAAGATGCATTGATGCCAACTTGCATAGCCGCTACTTTTAATGAAACGTCTGGCATGTTAAGATTCACGAAATAAACTATCGCAAAAACTGCCACTGCGGTGCAACCCAAAGCTAGCATCACTCTGCCAAAGCCAAAATGCATTTTTTTCTTAGTTTTCTTAGACTGTACTTCAGTGGGCTGTTCGGTCTTTTCTGCGGCAGCAAGAGCCTTTCTGATTGCTTGATCCTTTAGCTCTTTAGCGGTTGGTCTTTGAGCCTGCAAACTATTGGTGCTGGCGGCCCTACGAATACGCAATCTGTCATTAGCGGCAACCTGTAGAGGGTGCGCCACGACTTGCTCTCTGACTGGCTGAGCGGCAGAGCTTGCTACTTGTGCCGTTGTAGTGGTATTAAAATGACTAATCTTTGGTGATCTCTTGATGGAAACAGAAACATCAGCACTCTTAGCCGGCTGCTTAACATACTTGCGATTTAAAGTAGTAGAAGCACGCACCCGACGATGGGCGGTCTTAGCTGTCTGGATATCGGATCTTTGCATTTTTTCCCTCTTTTATGTATCTATCATAACCTTTTTGAAAGAAAAAAGCAAGCATTATTTTTTATTTAAAATTATGTTATAATATGCACAACATGGATCAAGAAAAAGCCAAGCGTGCTCAAAGCCTAAAAGTAATCGTTTCTGAAGCAATTATGGTGGTTGCAGTTATCATTACGGTTATAGTATTGGCCTTAATTGTTTCCGGGTACTGGCTTAACTCAGATTTCAAGGTCGAACGCCAAGGGTTATTACAGATATCATCCATTCCAACCGGCGCTACGGTTGATATAGACGGTGATTCCGACTGGCTACAACGTACAAATACCTCTAAAGTCTTGTCTCGTGGTCAACACACGATATCGCTATCTAAAGAAGGCTATGATACATGGTCTAGAACCATTGATATCCGTGAGGGGCTATTATATCGCGTTCACTACCCCCGCCTGTTTTTAAAAGACCGCAAAATCGAAAAAACCATCGATTTGACTTCCGTGGGATATTCCGTTGTGTCGCCCAACCACAACACGGTCTTGATCACCAATTTGACGACCGAATGGCAAGCTTTATCTCTCGATGAAGAAAAGACTACCTCTCAAAAGATAGATATTTCCAAGCTCTCTTCTTTTGTTTCGGTGCCAGAAGAAGGCCCAGCTAGCTTCATTGGTCATATCGAAAAAGCTAATTGGGCCAAAGATAATGCCCATATTCTTCTAAAAACCTTAAACAACGACGAGGTCGAATGGCTTCTACTGAACATTGATAATGTCGACAAAAGCATCAACCTTTCAAAAGAATTTGCTGCCAAGTTTGACGACGTTCAGATTGTCAATGATTCGGCAAATAGCTTGCTAGTGTTACAAGATCAAAATATGCGCAAAATAGATGTCGCCAATAAACAAATTTCAGCTATCCTAATAGAGAATGTAGTTTCATTCGATCATTACGAGAATGAAATAATTGCCGTAGCTAAAGTTGCTGACGCTGAGGAATATTCTCTACAATCCCTAAATTTGGGCGACAATAAAACAATCGTGCTTGATAAACTGTCTAATCCGGCGCAAGTGACGATTAGTAGATTCTACGACGATAAATATATAACCCTGCTAAATGGTGCCCAGGTGAATCTTTATAAAGAAACTGATTTTGAGCCAGTCGCAGATTTTGAATTAAACTTTGTCCCAGAATATATCAAAGTTGGCCACGACGGTGAATTTATCACTATGTATACAGGAGCTAATATTGCCACTCTCGATATGGAGGCGCAGGCAATCGCGGAATGGCAAATCGAATCCGCTAATTTTGGTTGGATAGATAACGATATGATTTATGTTATACATGACGAGAATCTTATAGTCTATGATTTTGACGGCCTTAATCGTCGAATCATTTCAGCTAAGGTATCCGACAGTTTCCCAGTCACCATCACCGAAGATAAATGGTTGTATTATTGTAGTTCTGGGCAATTGATGCGAGAATGGCTAATTCCCCGTTAGCCAATTCCAAATTCCCTCAAAGAAAGACGGTTCATTAGAGGGCATCTCACTGTCAACATTCTGGTCAACAGTTGGCAAGTCTTCTGCCGTATCCGCATCTCCATAGTTTGGCGCAATTTGTTCCGCCGTCACGAGCAAACGATATCTTGAAGTCCCAAGAGGTGTACATGTCACCAGGGTAAGTAACGGTTTGTCTGTTTCTACCACCAGCGCAGCTACATTGGTCGGTTCCACCACCTCTTTCTTAACCACTCTATAAGTGTAGCGCACAGAATTATAATTAATATAGATTAAGTCACCATCTTCTAGCCTTTCCAGGCCTGAAAAAATGTATTTATACTGATTAGAGCTATAAATATCACCTGCTGAATGACCAGTAATTACGGTGTTGCCAATCTCGCCCGGATAAGCACTGGCGCCAGCAATTCTATAATGAGCAACGCCATAATTCATTGATGACATTACTTCCGAAAGCGAAATGCCAAAATGAACGGGGACATCAATATTGAGTTTGGGGATAATTAGTCTCGGATCGGGTGAAACTGACTGGGTAATTGTTGGATCAATCGCTTCAATCCCAGACGCAGGCGCGTTGCCAGGCGAAACATAAGCCATAATCGGTGCAAAAATCAATCTATTATACTGTAAGAATAATACCAACAACGTAACGGCAACGCCAGCAAGTAACGGTATCAAACGCCTGCGTCGACGCGAAATCTTTGCGCTATCCGTTGCTTTTTTGCGGATTTTACGGCGCAGTTTTGCCTTGATACTGTCGGCAGATTCGTAGGCGCTTTCTTCGCCAGTTATCCCCGTTCCCAGCGAAAGTCCAGTTTCATTCTTGACCTTTGCACTCGACTTAGTTAGTGAACTTAGGATTTCCTCTTCCTCGGCCTTTTCGCGAGCGTCTTTTAGCCTTTCCTTAGCGATATAGTTTTGCGCTGCCCGAGAATAATACTCGCTATAATACTTTTGGTAATAGTCTTGCCATGCCGAATGATATTTTTTCCAGGATTCAGAGTTGATTTTGGGGGTAATGGATTCATCCTTAAGGCGAGCATTGTCATTACGCGCTTTATCTGCTGCTTTTTTAGCCGAATCAGCATAAGCCGCCAGAACTTTCTTTCTGGCGATTGCGGCTGCTGCTTGTCTCTGGAGGTCATTACGATTTTGCCCACCATTTTCTGAATTCATACTATGATTATAGCATGTTTTACCAGTTTATGATATAATTACCCTATTGGGCGAGTGGCGGAACTGGTAGACGCGCTAGACTCAAAATCTTGTGGTAGCAATACCGTGAGGGTTCAAGTCCCTCCTCGCCCACCAAGCGTTTTCGGACGCTATTTTTTGTTAAAACCAATCTTTTTGCAATTCTTTTGTCTTTTGCTATACAGTACAGACGACGCTAGGACTGCGGTGCTAATTACTAGGATGTAAGCCTCTTGGTTATCTTCATTAGCCGCAATGTTTTTACCAGTATTCGGTGCGGTTGGTGTCTTGTCATCAGTATTCGTAGAAGATGCCGGAATTTCCTCTTGGTCGTCAGAACCATCCGGCTCGGGTTCAGCCGGCGTTGGAGTATCTGGTTCTGGGTCGTCTGGTATTGCTTCATCAGATTCCGGTGCGTCAGGGTCTAAATCTTCTGGATCTGCATCGTATGGCGTTGGCTCATCCGGCTCTGGCTCAACTGGCGTTGGCTCATCCGGCTCGGGCTCAACTGGCGTTGGCTCATCCGGGGCTTCTCTCGGTATGGTCAAAGAAGGCCTCAATATAGCGTAATAGTCTTTGCCGAATAAAGTCTGTAGGCTGTTTGCAGTCCCGTTATTCACGCCAGAAATCATATTTAATGCTGTGCCGCTAGCTAATGAGTTAACACCATAAAAGTTGCCGCCACCAGTGCCATCCTCTATCCAGATGAACGCATAAGTCCCATTTTCGTGAGTTACCGAATCCTCGCCTTCTTTTGTGGTTCCGGTGTTGGCATATATTAATACATCGCCAGTTTGTAGAGATTCTGGGTATACTCTAGTGGCCCGATCCGAAAGTTCAGCGGCTGCCGGATCATCTTTATAGGCGCTCCAGAATTTTGGCAGTACGTTTTTATAACTACAGCTAGTAATATCTTCATAGGTAAAAACCAGGGCGGAATAATAATTGCTCAGGACATTTTTAGCGAGTTTATGTTGAGCATTCAACATTGCATTTTTTCCATTGTAGCTACCAGACTGGTTTTTTAACAAAGCACCGCTATCGCTGGCCTCATAATATGGATTGCAATTGATATTTCCATTTTTGATGTTCGCAGAGTTACCGCTTTTATTATGGTGGGCCCACAACTTAGCATTTTTTAGGTTTAAACTGTAGTCCATTGCTGTCTCGTAGATTTTATCAATCAACTCAGCTCCACGGTAAGTGTTTTTTAGATTATTATAGGCAGCGACAACGGCAGTTTTTTCTTCACTATTCAGATTGCGTCCAATGGTGTTGGTAATAGTTGCAGACGGAATTCCTGCTACACTGCCAGTAGAAATAATTTCTTGACCTTCTAAGCTTTCGTCCTCCTTCACCTTTACGCTGTACTTATGGTGATAAGTGGCACCAGCCCTAATCGTACCAATAGTCCAGTTTAGTTGTGCTGCCCCACCGTCTGCACTAATCAGGCTTGATGGTATATTTTCTATAATTGATATGTTTTGATAATTTGCGTTTGAATTATTAGTAATAGCGATATCATAAGTCAAAGTGTCACCCGGCTCTACTACGTTACCATTGAATGCATCCACGGTTTTCTCAATCTGAATGCCTGGATATTGCAGTCTTGCCGAAGAAGATGTCTTCTGTTCAAAGGTGGACAATTCAGAAGAGCAAGTTATTTTATCGATCGCTCCACTGCCCCCACAAGCCACGCGATTATAGGACCTATTGTTATTTTTATTAATAGCCAATGGGCGATAAACTGTAAAGTAGTCTTTTTTGCCTACCGCCCCATTTATAATACTATCCAATTTGATGTACTGTACGGTGCCCTCATCTATGCCAGTGATTGAGTTAGGGGCCTTGCTATTCCAGCCTATACCATTAGTGAGTTTACTAATACCCTTTACCCAATTACTAGTAGAATGTAGAATGATGGCATTAGTCTTATTGCCGGTAGCATCGTATTCAAAATCATAAACCAAAGTCGCGTGCCCTTTATTTTTTACGCTGTCAAAATAAGTAATCACATCACCCACCTGCAGTTTTGTCAGCAACTCGCTTTTAAAAGCCTTTTTGTCAGCAGTGCTGGTCGATAAGGTTGTTAGGTCTCTAAATAAAACTACATCACTATGGCCAGTTTTTCCGTAATAACTTTTGCCATAAGAATTGATTTTTGATGTAGTTTGCGGAATGACCAATCCGAAAGCGTTATAATAGACCGCAAAAGTAAACCAGCTACACACCATGTAGCTCGACGATTGCTCAGTTATGTCCTCTGGCGCCACAAATTGATTACTGCGCGAACCTTCGTATTGAATTTTGTCACCCTTCAGATAAAAGGCTTTGGCCACCTCTTGTACTATTCTTTGGTTATTATTAGTAGCGCCGTTAGCGGATGGCATGATTGCTGCCATCGAAATTTGACGTTGTGACACGCACAAAAACAAAAACGCCATGCCACCAATCACGAAACTCAGAACTATTCTTACAAAATATTTATGTTTGTTTGCGATTTTCATTTTTTGACCTTTTACATAAGCATAATAGCACGCTGTGCTCAAAATGTCAACTATTCTTTATCTAATGAATCTACTAATAAAACATAAGCCTCGGCATCTTGCTTTTACATTCGATTAAAATAGGATTTTTCACCGTTGAAATCGTTGGTGGCTTCCAGCCTTGACCAATCACTGCTAAATTCAAGAATCCAATCCATGTACCAAGAAGTTGCGCGGAATTTGTAATAACTACCGCCACTTTGTTCGAGGACATAAGTTACTCTTTGATGCGCCGAATACTTTGCCGTTCCGTCTGCATTGAAGGTCCAAATATCATCGTCGGCAAAACGCGAGTTGGGATCTTCGATGTATTGTCCGATATAGCCAGTTCTTTTTGCGCGCTCTGCTTCTTCCGCGGCTTTTTGCTCTGCAGCGCGCTTCTCTTCCGCGGCTTTTTGCTCTGCAGCGCGCTTCTCTTCTTCGGCTTTTCTTTCTTCCGCTTCTTGCTGTGCCCGAGCTTCTTCTTCGGCTTTTCTTTCTTCCGCTTCTTGCTGTGCCCGAGCTTCTTCTTCGGCTTTTCTCTTGGCCCATTCATCGTGTTTTTGGGCAAGAAACGCTTTGTCAGCGTCAGTAAAAGAGTAATGTATGGGTATGCTTTTTTGCGTTACACCGCTGTTTAATATGATATTTTCCAGCGTTATACTAATTGTAGTATCAAAGCCATTTAGTTTAATTACGTCATAATTACTTGTTTGATACAAAAATGCAGGAACGCTATCGTGTAGCCGTTTAGCAAATGCATTGTCATGTGTAATTACGCCATCTTGATCAGAAAACTTAACGGACTCGTAGTTGGAAAACGTGCCCTCTATAATGCGCTCTTCGCAGAACAAAGAATAATTAGACTCTTCTATATTGCAATCAAAACTAAAACCTTCGTCTATGTTGATATAATAGTCGCGATTCTTTTCTCGTGAAATCTCATTATTCCTGATAATGACTGGTATAGCGAGGGCAATGTTAACCAAAACAACGATAACCGCTAAACCAATAAATAGATATTTATAGCGGATTAAGAAGTTTTTTACGTTTTTAAGCTTCTCTTCTCTACTTTTCCTGTTGGTCTCCTGATTCTTACTGTGGTTTTCTTTGTAGGTCTTTTCAAGGCCGTTAAGCTCGTCTTCTATTTTTTGAATCTTTTCGTCGCGTTCTTTTTTGAGCTTGCTAAGCTTATCTTTAGTTTCTTCCCATTTCTGCTCTTGCTTTGTAGCTAGCTTTTGGGAAAGCATTCCGATTACCGCGGGTTTTCTTCTTAATTGTGTTTCAAGCTGACTTAGTAAGGCAATCTTATTATTGTAATACGACTTAGCTTGTGATAGCTCCGCTTTTAGCAAATGGATTTTTAAGCGTATTTCTTCAGGCCTCTTTTCCATATCTACCCATCATTTATCCCAATCAAAACCCTCACCGTAATGCCCCCATTTGGCGGTGACTTCATAAATCGGACGTTTTAAATCGAGGAATTTAATTATGCCGCGTGGTGATAAATCGTAACCCTCAATTTCCTCTGACTCGCCATCGATGATTACGGTTTTTTCCAAAGGCTGATCGTGACCAATTGCGTAGGCTAAGCGCACCAAGACCTCATGCGCACCGAGTTTACGCAAATAATCTACTGCAACCTTGCGTGCCATATAAGCCGCCGAGCGGTCTACTTTGCTTGGGTCCTTACCAGAATAACAACCACCACCAATTGCCACTCTAGGACCATAGTTATCGACAATTAGTTTACGTCCAGTTAACCCCGTGTCGGCGTCAAAACCACCTTGATTCCAATCGCCAGCTGGATTGATATGAAGCTCAAGCCGCCCATCTAATTCGTTGTTTTTTATAAAATTACGTACTAGTTTTTCTAGTTCGTCATGTGGCACATTTTGAAAGCTTGCTACTATCGAATCGATTGTGCCGTCTGGAGCAATCGTAATTTGGGTTTTGCCGTCGTACGGGTGTTTCTCGTAGATAGACTGGTTAAGTCTACGAGAAAGTACAACCTCCAGTGGTAACATTTCTGGAGTCTCATCGCAAGCATAGCCAATCATGATCCCTTGATCACCCGCACCGCCAGTGTCTACGCCCTGGGCAATTTCTGGAGATTGCTTTACGATTTTAGTGTGAACTTCTACGCCGTCGCCAGCAATTCTTTTAACGATGGCGGGAATATCTATGTCGTTGGCTGTAGATGTGATTTCGCCCGTCACAAAAACCACACCGTGGCCACCGCAGGTTTCCGCTGCTACGCGTGCTTCTGGGTCTTGAGCCAAATACGCGTCCAAAATCGCATCGCTAATTTGGTCACATAGTTTGTCTGGATGTTTTGGAGAAACGCTCTCCGCCGTTCGATAGAACATATCTTTCCTTTCTGGTCGGATTTACCACCTTGGCATTGCTAGGTTGGTAGGGGGTCGCTGGGCCGCTCCCTCGCCCCTTCTTGATATTATATTGTGTAACGATTATAACATAGATAATAGCCAAGAATGACTATTTTTTGGATTTTTTGCTGCGCTTTTTGGCTGCCAATTTGCGGGCTTCCTTACGAGCAATTTCGTCTTCTTTTTCTTGAGAACGGTTATGCACGCCATAAATCAAGCTCGTAGCCCCTACGATTAGCATATATGCCCCAAAGAATCTAATGAAAGTGGTGATTTCAAAGTTACCAGCATTTAGAATTACTACGCCCATCACGCATCCACAGATTCCTGCGAATATGCGGATAAAACGATCGGTGGGGTCAACTGTCGATAAGAAGCCATGAAAGATATCAATCACGCCAGAAAGAATTGTATATATTGAGATGATGATTAAACTAATTGCCAGATCGCTCTTTGCAAAGAACAGTAATGCCACGGCGGCAATTACATCAATCAGTGCATCAATTACTGAATTTAGCCAGCCGTGTTTTTTTGCTGAGCCATATAGCGCACCCATTGCATCTACGATACCCATAACAAGGAGCAATACGCTAATGAGCGCAATCACATTCTGGATATCCGCTAGCCCTCCAAACAGCGTAAGGCAGCCAAATACTATTGCAAGCGCGCCTCGCAAAATAAAGACTAACCAATGTTTATCTATAAATCTACGATTAATTTTTGCCATAAAAATTCCTTTTATTACTTATGCTTATTATACCACTAGTTTTTAAAATAGTAAAAGCTAAACGTGGCGGATTTTTTTACGCATGGTCTCAACGAGTTTCGTTTTTTGGTATACTAGAGGTTTTAAGATTAAATCGTGCGCTGGAGTATAGCGCAATTCTTCGCAGCCGAAAGAGCGTTTAAATTCGCTTACTCCATAGAATCGGTGCGATGTTTCGTTTGGCTCTACGATTCCCCACAAATTATACCTAATACAACCGCGTTTCCTCGCTTCTCGCATTGCTTCCATATGCAGTAGCGGTGCAGCTGAATACTTTGTGCCAAGCGCAGAAGACACACCATAATGATAGCTTGCCTCTGGCCCATAAAAAATCATAAAGTTTTGTGCCAGAATCTCGCCATCTTTTTTTGCAGTATAGATAATTACCTCGTTGTTGTCTCGGAAAGCTTCAAATTGTTTACGCAAAAAATCACCAGAAAAAGCTACATATTTTTGCCTTTCGGCGTGCAGTTTTTCTAATTTGCAAAAATCTTTAATTGCTTCGTCACTAGTCTCGGCGCTAATTTCAATTTCATTTTTTTCGGCCTTGCGCAGCTTACGTCTAAACCCCTGCGAAGCGCCAACCAAAATCTCTTCCTCAGATTTAGTGAGGTCTAGAATCCCAGCATATTCCACCGACAAATACATCGGAGCTCTTTTAAGCCCTAGCTTTTGCATTAAATCCAGAGATTCTTTAGATAATTCTAATTGTGGTCTCACTCTTACGAAAGCACAATTATAACGTCTTCCTTGTTCTTTAATGTCGTCGAATATCCTATTTACGACCATGCGTTTGCTCCAATCCATTATTGGGCCGCCGGCAATTGCCATATAGGTACCACGTTTTGCGGTCTCCACTACGCCGGCGTAAGCTCCAATGATTGTTTTGTCGTCTAGCGCCAAACGTCGAACAATTCTTTTACCGCGTTTTTTGTGGAACTCGTAAAAATCCCATGACTGTAAAAAATTGGCTTCCCGATGGGATTTTATAAAATCATCCCATTCTTCACGATCGGTTGCGTCTACAATATTCACAAATGCCTCCTTTTTTTACGCGCAGTTTCAACAATCAAGTCTTTCATGTAGCCAATCTTTGAAATTACTAAATCGTGTGCTGGCACAAACTCAATTATTTCGCCGCCAAAGCCAGTTTTAAAAGTCGTTACGCCCGCATAGCGATGGTTAGTTTGCCCAGCAGGTGCAATTCCCCATAAATTAAACCTTTCGTACCCTTCCTTTTTCAAATCTTTCATTGCTCGCCACAGTAATGCATAGGCGCCAGGTAATTTGCGATTAAGCAAGGTCGAAGCGGCTTCGTAATAGTCGCCCTCTTTGCCGTCGCTAATTATTAAACCGTAAGCAATTTTTTCGCCATCCTTGGTCTCGGCTACATAGATTTTGGCCTGCTCGCCAAAAGCCTCTCTTTCCGCCATCAAAATGTCTTGATTGGGTGGTACAAAGTTTTGTCTTTTTGCTGTTTCGACTTGCACATTATGAAACTCTTTAAAGAGTTCTTCTGAATTGTCGCAAGAGACTTTGATGCCAAGCTTTTCGGCTCGTCTTACTTCATATCGAGTCTGCCTGCGCATTTCTGCCAAGAGTTCATCTTCGCTCTTCGTTAAATCAATCATTACTGTATGCTCGGCAGCTAAATGCATGGGCGATTTCTTCAGCCCCAATTCTTCTAACAGCTTCAAATTTTTAGCAGTTGCATAAATCTGCGGCCGCATTCTTACGAATACGCACTTTTCTCTTTGTGCTATATCGCGAATCTTTGCCAAAGTTTGTTTTGCTAGCTTCTTGTTGCCCCAGTCAATTAGTGGCCCACAGGGGATTTCGAGGTAACGCCCGCGTTTTGCGTCTCTCACAATCATTAGTGCATAACCATCGCCGTTAAAATCTTCCGTGATGGTCTTTGCGCCAATCAGTTCATTCATCCTGGCATAATCTGGTGATTGCAAAAAATTGGCTTCCGGGAACTTCTTTATTACTTCTGTCCAATTCATGCTTTATCCTCCAAATTTTTCTCGATTATCTTAATTGCTGGTTCTAGATTCTTTTTACGATAATATCTCGGTAAGTTTATGATGTGTTCTGCTGCAAATACTGCATTTGGGCAGTCCTTTTCGGGAAAATGCACCTTCTTGTAGTATCTGACAGGCGAAACTGGTTTTTCGTACCAGAATCCATCAAAATAGTATCCAGCACCCTTCAGCTTGGCCAGCAGTTTTGTGCGATCATTCACGAGATAAAAGGTTCGAAGTGGTTTCTCGCCAGTGCGGCTCAGGCTTTTAATTTGCATCAGAGCTCGCTTCGCTTCAAATTTGCTAGGTCGACGCCCTAAATCTAGTTTGTTGTCGGCAGATTTCTCGACCCAATGAATTGCCGTCAGGAACTTCATCAGCGCGCCACCTAGGTGAATATATGTTAGTTTTCGACACAAGGAGCCAAAACACGGATAAAATCTGGCCCTCAGATGATCGGATAATTTCGGATGCTTGCTAGGCGCTTTAATCGTATTTTTATAGGGGTGACGCAGTACGACAGCACCACCAGAAATAGTATCAATCGATTTTTCCTTGCCAAAAGAAAGAACTGCCGCCGCACCTACCGTGCCAGCTTCTCGCCCGTCAGCATATTTTACGCCAGCACAATGTGCCAAATCTTCAATGATTATTAGGTCGTGCTCTTTTGCGAAGGCCTCAATCTCTTCGACATTAATCGGATTACCTAGGGTGTTTTGAATTATAATACCCTTTACGCGCGAATCTGGCTTTTCGGCGCCTTTTGAAAGCGCCTTTTTGATTGTCTCGGTATTAAAGTTTAAATCATCGAGCGAAATATCGGCGAACACTGGCTTGAGCTCCGCCGCTTTCACTGCCTCGTATACGGCATAGCAAGTAAAACCATTCACGATTATGGCATCACCAGGCTCAAAATAGGCTTTTAATGCTAAGGCGAGGGCCGAGCGTCCGTTTTTGGCGAGAATCGCCCTCTCCCCACCGTATTTTTTCAGTAAAAAACTCTTTAAATCGGCAAGGTCTTCTTTTCTCCCCATCGCAAAAGTATGAGCCAAAATTTCGTCTTTTGGAAAATTTGCTGCTAGCCCTAAGAAAAATATTCGTTTCATTTTTTTAGCCTTTTTATTAAAGTGGTTAGCGCTCGGGCAAGCTCGTCGGGGTTAGAAATATATGGTGCATGTGTCCAATTTGCATAAAACTTCAGTTCTGCGTTTGGCAGTTTTTCGTACATTGCGGTAGCTTGACGAGGCGGAGTAGTGGTATCCTTCTTTCCCCATAGTATGAATGTTTTCGTTTCGACTTTTGACAAATCCAATTCTTTGTCGGAATCTAACATATTAGCCAATGTCTTTTTCATGTTTTCGGGTGCCCTAGAGTAATCAGTCGAGCCAGTTATTCTATGGAAAACCTTATCAACTAATGGTACCTTTTTGAGAGGTTTACCAATTTTTGCTAAGGATTCCACTAATTTTTTCTTGGTGGTTGGTTCATAAATGCCGGCAGAATCTAATAGGATTAAGAATTTTAGCTTATCGGGTTTTGCTGCACATAAGTTGAGCAGTATTCGGCCGCCATTCGAGTGGCCGAGCGCAATTGCTCCGTCTGGAATTTCTCGATCTGCCCACTTCATATAATCGTAAATTGTGAATTCTTTTTTAGACTCCTCGGTAAGTCCAGGCACATGTAACATTTTTACGCTAATACCGTTTTCTCGTAATAATGCCAAAGTCGTCTTCCAAGGTTCTACGGTGTATGTCCAACCGTGTATGATGTAAAGATCCGCCACTAAATACCTCCCTTCATTCTATGAGTCTAGCCCCCAACTTTTGCGACGATTGACGGCCGCTTTTTCACGTCGGCAGAGTTTTTTGGCGTCTTTCGGATCAGCCAGAAGTTTTTCGATCACCCATTCCAGATAATGGCTTCCCTTAAAAACCAAGGTTTCCTTGCCAGTAATATGCTTATCGATATATTCTAACGCCTTACGTGGATCTAAAGTTGCTACAGCCGACACTCCTAGCTCTTTTAACTCTGGTGCGGTGTATTTTTTGGTACGTCTGCCTACTAACACGACTTTTTCCGGCTTAACGTCTGCAATTAGGTGAGCGAGTTTTTTGTGCTCCTCTCCCGTAAGCGAACCTTGATCGACGATATCGCCGATAATTAGCCACTTATGCTCCGCATGCATTCTTTTAACCATATCTAGAATAGAAGCAACTGAAATCAAGTGTGCATTGTAACTGCTATCGACGATGTCAACCCCTTTTTTACCCTTAAAATACGAACTACGTCCAGGCGCAATTCTTACTCCAGAAAAATCGGAATTAAACTTGAGTTTTAGCCGCTTCATTAGATCCTGTAAGACTAATAAGCAGAATGCAATATCCTTAGGTTCTGGGTGGTTAAAATGAAAAGTCGTATCACCGTAGGTAAAGTCCGTAGAATCAGGATATACTACGTATTTTTTGAGTTCGGATTTTTTGATTGGTATTACCCTAGCCTCGATGCCCTTAGTCGCCATCTTCATTAGCTTGGAATCAGCATCAATATAAACTAATTTAGAAGTATTTTGTGGTAAAGTGGCAAATTCCGCAGTAATAGCCTCCTCGAGGCTATTAAATTTGCCTTCTTCAACGACTTTTTCGAATTGAACAGCGTGCGATTTACCAATCGACACCCATATGGTAACCTCTGGTTTTAGCCATTTAGCGAGGAATTCTGCCTCGTGCGGACGCTCGCCGTCGATTTCAACCACATAGAACTTCTCTTTGTAGCGCTTAAAAAGACCTTTAAATGGAGCAGCAATAAATAGCCAAGCCCAATACAACTTTGAGCCACGCACGCCTCTTAAGCCAAGTAAATCAAAAGAAATGCCAAAAGCCGAATTAGCATCATGGGAATAGTGTGCCCTCTTCCCCATTTCGTGCTCTAAGAGATTTAGCATAGTAGTCTTGCCAGCAGAGCCTGTCACTGCAATCACGCGTGGATGCCAACGACGAAATACTTTATCAGCAAAATGGCGGAAATACCCCGCAACAACGAAATAAAAACGTTTCTTAAATTTAGCGAAACTCATAGATTTATTATAGCACAACTTGCATTTTTATTAAAAGTATGATATAATTGAAGCATTGAGCCCATGAGGGGCTTTTTTGGCACGTTAACATCTATCTTTAGGGGGAAACTATGGAAAAACACGTATGGGTGGCGATTATCGCTGGCGGACAGGGGACACGCCTGTTCCCCATTAGCCACACTAATCGCCCGAAGCAGTTTTGCCGTCTAGACAAACGCAACACGTTCATCCAGGCGGTCATCGAGAACTTCACAGGACTTGGCGTCAAGCCGACACACATCGTGGTTGTCACTACAAGCGAGCACCAGACGGAGCTCGCTAAGGAGCAGGTCCTGCCGAGGGGCGTTCTTTCGCAGAACATTCTCGAAATTAGCCCCAGTTTTGGGTATGCAGGCGCAATGGTGAAGGCTGCCGAGTTCATCTCGATGCTTGATCCAGAGGCAATCGTTATTAACACGCCTTCGGACCAGTTCCTGGTAGCCGATGAGGATTTTGGCTCAACTATCGACGCAGCAATCGAAGCGGCCAAGGCGTCCCAGCCTGTAATTATCGGCGTCAAGGTAAACGACTTGGTCACTGCCATGGGCTGCGGCCACGCCCTCTACGAAGAGGTCGAGGCGCCCTGCTTCCCCGTGACTGGCTTCGTCGAGAAGCCGAAGCGCGAAGAGGCTGATCGCATCATGCGTCAGGGCAACTCCGCCTGTAACACTGGCATCAATGTCTGGCGAGCTTCCACTGTACTCTCTGCAACTGAAGGCATCCAACTCGTGGGGCTTGCCACCGATGACTTCATGAAGCTGCTGGGCGAACTCAAAATTGCTGTTGGCAATTTTGAATGGCACGATTGCGGCACTCTGAAGTCGCTGTACGAAGTCTCCAAGAAGACTCCCAACCACAAGAATGCCAGTCTCGGCAACGGCTCGTTCGAACGCAACAACTGTCGCGGCAGCCTGCTCTACGCCTCTAGGGGCATGGAACTCCGTGTTACCGGCGCCAAGGATGATGCGGTGATTTTCACCATCATCAACGAAAAGCCAATCATTGTGGTGGCTAAGCTGGCTGAAAGCCAGCGCATCAAGGACCTGGCAGAGGATTACTCTCGCCACGAGGCTTTCCTTACTGACGACTTTTCGTTCGGTGCGCGCAACAACGTGGTGCTTGGTTCCAACGTGTCTGACGAGCTTATCGTGGGCTTCGTTGGCGTCGAAAACTACGCCGTGTACGTCCATAAGCGCTCCGATGGCACCCTCGAGGCGGCTGTTTCCAAGCAGTTGACCTCACGGCGTTAGAAGATAGATAAGAGCCTCTCCTGTATAGGAGGGGCTCTTCGCATTTTTATGATGATAATTACATCTTAATTTCGGCATCTACGCCGGCCGGCAACGAAAGATTTTGTAGGCTTTCGATGGTTTTTGGGGTGGCGTTAGAAATGTCAATCAATCTCTTGTGAACTTTCATCTCAAAAGCCTCACCACCAGTCTTATAAACGTGTGGCGACTTCACGACCGTAAAAGTAGAACGCTTAGTAGGAAGTGGAATTGGCCCACTTACTGAGGCGCCGGTACGAATTGCGGTGTCTACGATTTGACGTGCGCTTTGATCAATCACGCGGTGATCATAAGCTTTTAATCGGATGCGGATTTTTAATCCCTCATCTTTCTTGGTTTCTGCCATTTTAACCTTTCTTATCCGATAACCTCTCAAGACTAGAGTTTTTCGGATTTGATAATTATTAACTTATATGTTCTCATTATACCACAAATCATGCTATAATCAAGATATGAAAAAATATGGAGGTGCCCACAGGGTTAAGAACGTTACGGGTATGGCTCAGATTAGTATCGATCTTAAGCCAAATCGCAGCGTTAGTGATGTTTACATCAATCAAAGAATGGATTTAACAGAGCTAGCTAAATACATAGAAAAAAAGAAAAAAGCTGGCGAAGGTGTGACTTATTTTCATGCATTCCTTGCGGCAATCGGCAAAACAGTTTATAACCGCCCCAAGCTTAATTATTTTGTAGCAAATCGTCATATATGGGAGCATGATAAAATCGTCTTGTCGTTTGTGGCCAAGGTCAGCTTTGATGATCACTCCGAAGAGATGATGGTGATGATCCCTATCGAGAAGAACGATACGATATATACTATAGGCGAAAAAGTCAGCAAAAAAGTCGAAAGCTTTCGCAAAAAACACGCTGGTGGGGTTGATAAGAAAGGCGCGAATTCCGCCATCGATATTCTAGGCAAAATGCCAAACCTCATTCGTGTGCCACTCGTGGGGTTTCTTAAGTGGACCGACGAAAAAGGCTTACTTCCCGCTTCACTTGCTGAAGACAATTTATACTATAGCACGATGATTGTCTCTAACCTCGGTTCTATCGGTTGCGGCGCTATTCACCACAACATCACCGATTTTGGCAATTCTTCTTCTCTGCTTACCATGGGCGAAATCGAAGACCACGAAGTGATTAAAGATGGTAAAAAAGAAATTCGCAAAATTTGTGAATGGGGGATGAACTTTGACGAGCGTATTGCTGACGGCTATTATTTTGCTAAATCGGCCAAAGTCTTGCAATATCTATTATCAAACCCAGAACTGCTCGAGGAGCCAGCCAGCCAAAAACTCGATTTGGGCGAATTACGATAAAGTCTTGACAAATTAAGCCATAAGCGCTACAATAAGAATATATAAGTCATACACAAAAATAAAAAAAGGAAAAATAATATGAAAAAGAAAAGAATAAAAGGCATTGGTCTGCTTTTTGCATTGGCTCCGTTGTTGTGTAGTCATGGTGTATTTGCGGCCGATTACAGCATGAATTATTCTGGTGGAGAGGCACTAGGCTCTAGCAACGTAAATATTAATCCAGGACTGGTTAACAGTTTGGCGCCATTATTTCAAAACAAAAAGGTTGATTATCTTACGACATCGGAATCGACGAGATGGAAAAGCGGATATATATTAGACAATATTATAGACAGTTCCAGAAAAGATTGTGTAGAATTCAAGTATTTCACAATTGACTCAAATAACCTAATTGGTGCGGATGAAAACTTGTCGCTCACAATGTCCAACAATAAGTATTCTGTAGACGTAAGTTTTGATGATATTCAGCTCGTAAATAACGGAACACAAGCAGCCTCAAATAAGCCACTAACCATAGGGGTCGCTCCGGGATGGAGCTATATTTATGGCGGCTGGAATGTTTATTCAGATGCGAAATGTACGGAAGATAAAACCGACAGCGAGAGATTAGAGAGAAAAAACGACGAACGACTTTTTGTTAAAATGAATCTCAAGCTTCATAGGAAAGGACAAAAAAGTATCTATAGCACCAACGGAATGTTCTTTGGCTTAACAGATATCGATGCGGCTCAATCCTACAAAATATTGAACCATGGCAACGAATTGACGCGGGAGAACATGTTTGCCAAAGACGCTTCAAAGTTGCAACCCTCTCAATATGTTTCGGGTCTTCGAAATATGTTCGTTTCCGAAGGTAATTATATATACTCTCAGTACACCACCGAAAATGATTTCGCTCTCTCAGAAGGAAACGATATCTTCGTTAAATTGACTCAAGCCACTCAGCAAGAAGGTCTTAATGCGGTATTCGGCTTTGCAGAAGCTGCCGCTAGTGGTGTAGAATACTACAATAGAATATTAAACGTAACATATACATCCGACAATAACGGTAAGATTACGGGGATAAAAGACGAGAAAGTCCCTATAGAAGATAACCCAGCAGGTTCTAAACAAGTTCCTAACGAAGATTATGAGTTTAAATATTGGATTGCTGATAAGGATGTCGTTCTTACTGATGGTACAACAATCAAGGCTGGCGAACAACTAACTGACGAGCAAATCATTAAGGTTGTTGTAACAGAAGATATCGAGTTTAAGGCTATCCACGCACCTATCCCTGAGGAACCCGCTCCAGCCGCACCAAACACCGGTGCGTCCACCGAAGAGCTTAATGCCTCACAGATAGCTATCTCGGTGATTGGGATAACGTTAGGCGCTTTAATGATTGGTCTGCTTCCCCGCCTTTGCCACAAGAAACTTGGCTTCAAGAAGTAAAGTTAAATAAGATCAAAAAAATCTCCCTCATTTGGGGGAGATTTTTTGTTGAAGTATCAATTACTTGATAACTTTGGTGATAACACCAGAACCAACTGTCTTGCCACCTTCGCGGATAGCAAAGCGGTCTTGGTCGTTCATAGCTACTGGAGCCAAGAGCTTTACCTTGAAGGTAACTTGGTCACCAGGCATAACGATTTCTTTGTCGGCTGGAAGTTCCACTTCACCAGTAACATCGGTAGTACGGAAGTAGAATTGTGGCTTGTAACCCTTTGAGAATGGAGTGTGACGGCCACCTTCCTCTTTCTTCAAGATGTAAACCTCAGCCTCGAATTCGGTGTGTGGGGTAATGGTGCCAGGAGCAGCTATTACCTGACCACGTTCGATTTGGTCGCGCTCGATACCACGAAGCAAGAGACCAGCATTATCACCAGCTTGACCTTGATCCAAAGTCTTGTGGAAAGCCTCGATACCAGTAACGACGGATTTTTGAGTTTCTTTAAGACCAACGATTTCAACTTCGTCGTTAATCTTAACAACACCCTGCTCAATACGGCCAGTGGCAACAGTACCACGACCTTTAATCGAGAAGACGTCTTCAATTGGCATTAGGAATGGCTTGTCAAGATCGTGCTTTGGAATTTCAAAGTATTCATCCATTGCATCGATAAGATCCATAACAGCCTTCTCATTTTCAGGATCACCTTCAAGAGCCTTGGTAGCGGAACCCTTGATGATAGGACAATTGCGATCGAAACCATTCTTTTCAAGAATGTCGCGAACTTCCTCTTCGACGAGCTCGACCATTTCAGGGTCAGCTAGGTCCATCTTGTTAAGGAAGACGATAATCTTAGGCACATTTACTTGGCGAGCCAAAAGGATGTGCTCCTTGGTCTGTGGCAAAGCGCCATCGTTAGCAGCAACCACGAGGATTGCGCCATCGATTTGCGCAGCACCGGTAATCATGTTCTTAATATAATCAGCGTGGCCAGGCATGTCGACGTGGGCATAGTGGCGCTTGCTGGATTCATACTCCTGGTGAGAAGTTGCGATAGTGATACCACGAGCCTTCTCTTCAGGTGCGTTATCGATTTGATCGTAAGCGACAGGCTTGTTAACTTCCGATGGGAAATTCTTTGCGAGTACGCTAGTGATCGCAGCCGTTAAAGTAGTTTTACCATGGTCGACGTGGCCCATGGTACCCACATTAATATGTGGCTTGGAACGGTCAAAATTTGCCATTTTACTCCTTATATTTATTATTATTTGGAGCGCTAATAAAAACCAGCTCCAAATCTCTACCCTACTATTTTAGACTATTTTATTATTCTTGTAAAGTGTTTTTGGCAATTTTATTATTAAATCTATAAAAAGTCTTGACAATTAATATGCAGCGTGATATAACCATAAGTATAAAGGTCATAACACAAAAATAAAAAAGGAAAAAAATGAACAAGAAGATAAAAGGAACAGCCGTCGGTGTATTGGCGCTAAGCCTGACGTTAGTTTCGGGCGCTAACGTTTTTGCTGATACCAATAAATACAATATTACATATCAGGGTGGGCAACCGCTTAGTGGAACCTACGTTAATATAAATTCCGATCTCGTTACCAATCTAGAGGCAAATCAATTAGTTGGAGTAAAAACGAACACTTCTAAGCTGAGTTTTTCAGGTAGTTTATGGAAAACTGGCTACCAAAGACTTGGGGTCGGTGAAAGTGCGAAATGCCACAAGGCGCACTACCTAGAAATACATGATAACGACTCCGTTAAAGCTAGCGACAACACCATATTTTCTATAACGGATGGCGACTATGCAATGACCGCCAAAATTAACGAAGTAATTATGGATAACGTTACGGGGCTATCTAGCAACGGCAAATTCTTGCCAATTGTTGTCGACGAAGAAAACAATTACCTTTATTATAATTCGGGATACGTCTACAAGGATTCTGGATGCACAACAAAGGTAGACAATATCGCTGAATATAGTGCTCAAGGTATCCCAGTTACCGAAAACGACGCTATAGTGTTCGTAAATCTCAACGTGAAACTCACTAAAAACGGCAAGCAGTTTACGTCTGATGGATTATATTTTGGCGTTAGAGACTTTGATTCGGCTCAATCCTTCAAAGTGCTAACGAGCGGCAATGAGCTAAAGAAAGCAAATACATTTGCAGCATCAGAAGCAATTATTCAGCCAGCCAACAGTAATAATCTGAAAAACTACTATGTTTCGGATTCAAATGGTAGCTATGTCTATTCTGGTTTTGCCACTGGCCAAAAAATCATCTCAAATTCCAAGACCAACATGTATCTAAAGCTTGGTAACGCGGCGCAAACTAACGGTCTTGACATAGTTTACGGATTCCATAGTACCGCCGGTAGCCCAGTATCATACTACGCTAACCAATACAAGGTTACCTACGTTTCCGATGAGTATGGCGATATCACAGGCATTGAGGCCGAAGACGTAATCAAGAACGATAATCCTTCGGGCTCGGAACAAAAACCAGATGATGGTTACGAGTTTACTTATTGGACTGCAGACAAAGATGTAGAATTAGAAGATGGCACAGAAATCAAAGCTGGTGAAAAGATTACGTCCGAGCAGGTTAAGCAAGTTGTTGTGAATCAAAACCTAAAGTTTACCGCCCATCATGTAGCCACGTCTAAAGAAGATGACAAAAAAGGTCCCGCTGCACCAAATACAGGTGCTTCTACTGGCGAATTTAATGCTGCTCCAATTGCGGTATCCGTTCTCGGAATAACACTAGGCGCTCTATTTGTCGCCATGCTTCCCCGCTTAACTCATAAGAAAATCAAATTTGATTAAGCATTCAAACTAAAAGCTTCCTCTCCGAGAAGAGGAAGCTTTTTAACTGAGGCTATAAATAATTGACTTTTACGCATAATGCGATAATATATACTCTACAAAGGGGGAGCAACTTATCGGGAGGTGCAAGAATGAACAACTTGATACTGATGTTCTTGGACACCATTATGGCGTGGCTGACAGCTGTCAGCTATCTTCTGGCGAAGAGTGGTGAGTTTACGATGAGGGTGCCAATTGTGTTCCTGGTGTTTACCACGGCTTTTACCTTGGTCCTCATCGTCTACATCTTCATGCAAGATCAAAATCGTCCTCGTCCCAAGTAGCATCTGTCCTCTCTCAGTTTAGGCGCCCACTCGGGCGCCTAAAACATTTCTAAAAAGTCTTGACAAGTATAATTATTAAGCTTATAATATAAGCAGAGTAAGGATTATACACAAACTAAAAACAAACTTTGGCTAAATTAATTAATCATTAATATGCGAGAGAAAGTAGCCATATCTCATGCTTATTTTTAGCAAGAAATACAAATTCAAGAAATTATTCTTTGCCGTTGTCAGCTTATTATTAATTACCACGGCGACATTTGCAGTTATAAAAAATGTTCAAAACCAAGTTGATGCCGCCACTGCGACTGTTGGCGTAGAAAGGCCACCAGAAGGAGGCAGAATTGAATACGGTAAATACGTTGATGGTGAAAGAGGAGTCGCAAATAGAATAGTTATTAAAGCTGATAACTTCTACGGAGAGCAAATCGCGACGGCGCAATGTATAAATCCATCCAAAAATTTTCCATACGGCACATGGCAAGCTCAAGAGGTCACCTCGACTAGCCGAATGTGGCAAAAATTAAAACTAATACTTTATCTCAGCATAGTAAACAACGCTGCTACTAATGAATTTGTAAATAATATGTTTTCGATTACTAATCTTCCTAAACCTATCAGCAGCCATGATAACGAAAGATTCGCATACCTACACGCTACGTTGGGGTACATATATGCAGGAGACGTAAAATACTTAGATGAAGATTGGCAAAGATGGGTACGAGCATTTGAAGATGATGTGAATCGGGCGATTGAAAACAATGATGACGTATGGACCTTAGCTTCGCGGTACAAATTATATATGGTATCTCCAGGTGGTAACATGCAAGACGCTATCTGGATAGAAAACAAGAATGAGACCGGCTCCATCACAGTTATCAAAAAAGCCTCCGACGTCACCGGATGTGTATCGTCCTTCGATACAGACGTCAAATTCTCATTGATTAACAAGACGGGTGTAACAATCGATTATAACGGTAGTTCTTATCTCAACAACGCTACAATTATCTCAAATGCAAGCCCGAATAACTGTACCCTAACCTGGTCCGGTTTGCCATATGGTAATTACGAAGTGCAAGAAAGTGTTGTTGAGGGGAGCACCACCGACACAAATTACGACACCGATAGTCCAAAACCCATTAGTCTAACTACTTCAACTGCTTCAACTACTTTCACGAATACGAGAGCACAAAATAGTAGTGTTATAGTTAAAAAAGAGAATGCCGATACGGGAGAATGTATGGCTTCGTTCATTCGAGCCCAAGATCTTAAATTCTCCTTAATCAATAGCTCTGGCGTTACAGTAAAACCCAAAACAAGCTTAGGTGATGACTGTACTCTTAAATGGGAGAATTTACCATATGATACTTATACGGTCAAAGAGCACTATTCTGGTAATGAATATAGGGTATTAACGGAAACTCAAACCGCCACTACGGATGGAAATCATCTTGAAGTAACGGTCACATTTAGAAATGAGCCAGACAAAATACCTCTAACAATTCATAAAATTGACAGTGAAACTGGAACATGTACGCCGGTCGGCAACCTTTCAATTGTCGGAACTACATTCGATTTATACAATAACTCGGGCTACGCAATTAAATACAATAATCGTACGTATCAAAATGGAACTAAAGTTGCTTCCAAGACTATCGCGTCGGGTGCCTGCAGCGTGACGTTTGAAAACCTTCCGATAGGCAAATATATTGTTAAAGAAGTGCATGCTGATGAAGGATACACCATTGATGACGAAGAAAAGCCGATTACGCTAACGAACAGCACAAAAGAGCTAACCTTTAGTAACACTCCTAAAAAAGGCAAAATCACCGTCAATAAAGTAGACGCCGAAACTAATTCTTGCTCGACGAGGACGGAAAAACTATCATTCAGCGGTACTACCTTCGAAGTTATTAATAAATCGACGAATCCAATTAAATACAACAATGCTATGGTCGCTAAAGATGCGGTTATCCTAACTAAGGTATTTACTGCCACAGATTGCAACTTCACAATCAACGACTTACCTTACGGGACCTACCAAATAAAAGAGACTGTAGCTCCGACTGGCTATTCCCTGGCCGATCCAATTACTGTTACCATTCCAACCGATGGGAACATAAACCTAACCAGAACTGTTAAAAACCAACCAATTCGCGGCGATTTGACGTTTGTTAAAAAAGACTCAAACAATAATACGACCATGCCAAATGTACTCTTTAGCATTACCGCATTAGAATCTACGGGTGCCGATATGGAAAGACATTATGTCGTAACCGACGAAAACGGCGTTGTGAATACTGCAGCCAATAGACATTCAAATCACACAAATGGCTATGACGAAATCCATGTCGGCACGAGAGAAGTAGTATATGCTGGCTACGGAACCTGGTTTGGTCGAAATAAAGAGGGAGAAGATTTGCCAGTCAACGATGCGCTTGGTGCGCTCCCATATGGCAGTTACATGATCGAAGAACTGAGCTGTGATGCGAATAAATTCTGTTATAATAAATTGAAGGATCAAAGAAAAACGTTTACAGTTAACGAACAAAATCAGGTTGTTGATCTAGGCGATTGGGATAACACTTGTGCAGAATTTAGTCTTGGCACTGAGGCGTCAGATGCTAAGGATCATGACAAGTATGTGGAAGCCTTAGAAGATGCAATAATAACTGATCACGTTAGCTATTGCGCAAAGACCGGCAGTAAATTTACTATAAAAGGCATTCTTATGGATAAAACTACTAATGAACCGCTGCTGGTTGAAGGTCAAGCCATAGAACAATCTATCGAGATTACGCCTGAGCAGGAATGCGGAACAGTCGATATGACATTCGAATTCGATGCGACCGGACTTGGCGGCCACGAACTGGTTGTCTTCGAGACGATGTACTACGAAAATGAAGAGGTTGCCTCTCATGAAGATATCGACGATGAAGGTCAGACTATCGAAATGGTTTATGTCCACACATACGCTACGGAACATGAGACCGGAGAGAAAGTACTACCATTAAATCAAGATGTAAAAATCAAGGACACCGTAAAATACTGCCTAATTCCAGGACTTGAATACACCATTAAAGGTATATTGATGGATAAAGAAACTGGTAACCCTCTTCTCATAAACGATAAGACGGTAGAAGATGAAATTACCTTTACACCAGAGGAAAGATGCGGCGAGCTCGAAATGTCTTATAGGATTAACACTGCAGGACTTGGTGGTAAAAAACTGGTTATCTTCGAGAGCTTATATCGCGACGAAGAACTGCTGCTTGAACATAAAAACATAAATGACGTCGATGAATCAATTGAAGTAGAACTTCCAGCTCCAGATACCGGTGCAAGCACCAAAAATCATGATGGCGGCATTGCGGGCGGCACACCTGTCTTTATAGGTGCAGCTGTCGTTCTCTGCTTAGGCGGGTATGTGATCTCTAGATTGTCTGCTAGAAAAAGATTCTACAAATAATTTTTAACGCCTCACCGCGGCATTGGCTTGCATCAACTAGGCGCCCATATGGGCGCCTAATCATATCTTGACATTTATCAAAAAAAGATTAATATATATTGCACTAGGGGGCGCACTTTAAAGGAGGTATGCGAGATGTTGACGTTGATATTGGTCTCTTTAGACCTGACATTGATTTGGTTTATGTGTTTTTTTTATCTGATGGCAATCGATGGCAAGACCCCGATGATTATTCCGACCGTGCTTTTGATAGTGGCATTTATTATCGCTGTCACTGCAATCGTCCGCGAGGTCTTAGCCATCAGGCAAATCATTCAAGAGAACAAAAACCGCAAGCGTTAGTATCGCACCCACCAGAAAGGCGCCTATTCTAGGCGCCTTTCCCCATTTTAGAGATGATTATTTTGAATTTCTCTTCTCGATGATTTCTTGTGCTACATTTGGTGGTACTTCTTCGTAGGCAAAGAGTTCCATTGAAGAAGCTGCACGACCTTGGGTCATACCGCGCAAGTCGCCAGTGTAACCAAACAAGTTAGCTAACGGACAAAATGCCTTAATTAGCTTGGCGCCGCCATTCAAATCTTCCATCTCGTCAACGCGACCGCGGCGAGCGTTGATGTCGCCGATTACGTCGCCCATGAATTCTTCTGGGGTGGTAATTTCCATCTTCATGATAGGCTCAAGTAGTACTGGATTTGCTTTCTTGATACCTTCACGGGTAGCTAGTGCACCAGCCAAGGTGAAGGCAAGTTCGGATGAGTCTACATCGTGGTAAGAACCATCGTACAAAGTAGCCTTTACGTCTACTACTGGGTATCCAGCAATTACGCCTCCCGCCAAGGTGTCCTCGACACCCTTCTGCACTGGCTTACGATATTCTTGTGGGACTACGCCACCCTTAATCTGATCGATAAATTCAAAGCCTTTCCCTGCTTCGTTCGGTTCAAACTTAATCCAAACGTCACCATATTGACCACGACCACCAGACTGTTTGATGTGCTTACCTTGAGCCTCGGCAGTGCCACGAATAGTTTCGCGGTATGCTACTTGCGGAGCGCCAGTGTTGGCTTCTACATTATGCTCACGTTTGAGACGGTCAATAATAATTTCTAGGTGTAGCTCGCCCATACCAGAAATAATGGTTTGACCAGTTTCTTCATCGGTATGAACACGGAAAGTTGGATCTTCCTCGGCCATCTTAGAAAGCCCAAGGGCCATTTTTTCTTGATCAGCTTTTGTTTTTGGTTCGACTGCAATTGACACTGGAGGATCCGGGAATTCAATTGATTCAAGCAAGATTGGATGAGTAGGACTACAAAGAGTGGTACCGGTAGTACAATTTTTGAGCCCAACCACTGCTGCGATATCACCAGCCGTAATCTCGGTAATATCTTTACGATCATTAGCATGCATTCTTACCAAACGACCAATGCGTTCCTTGTCGCCAGTCGAGGCATTAAGCACGGTATCGCCAGACTTCAACGTGCCTGCATAAACGCGGATAAAGATTAGCTTACCGACAAATGGGTCGGTGGCGATCTTAAACGCTAAAGCAGTAAGAGGCTCGGAGTTTTCGGCTTTGCGCACAATCTGATCACCAGTTTTTGGATCGGTGCCTACAGTTTGGCCCTGATCACGATCTAATGGTGAAGGTAGATAATCTGTCATAAGATCAAGAACTTTTTCTACAATCACGCCGCGACCATCGCCACCAGTCACCAAGAAGAAGTCACCATCTAGTACACGCTTACGAAGAGCTGCCTTTAGCTCATCTACTGTGATTGCGTCTTCACCTTCGCTGAAGTATTTGTCCATTAATTTTTCATCAGCTTGAACAGCTTCTTCTACCAACATCGAACGAGCGTTTTTGGCTTTTTCTACCATATCGGCAGGAATCTCGCCCACAGTGAGTTCATGGTCGGCGTAATCTTTGTAAGTGTATGCTTTCATGTCGATTAAGTCTACGACGCCACAGATATCCTTCTCGAAGCCAATTGGCAGATGAATGGCTACCGCGTTTTTGCTCAAGCGTTTGTGAATTGAATCTAGAGATTTATAAAAATCGCCACCAATTTGATTAATCTTGTTTACAAAACAAATACGAGGAATACCATATTTGGTTGCTTGGCGCCATACTGTCTCTGATTGTGCCTCTACGCCCATTTTGCCATCAAATACCACTACGGCACCATCAAGCACGCGAAGCGAACGTTCTACCTCGGCGGTAAAATCGATGTGGCCCGGGGTATCGATAATGTTAATTTGATGACCCTTCCAATATACAGTAACGGCAGCCGAAGTAATCGTGATGCCACGCTCCTTCTCTTGCTCCATCCAGTCGGTCTCGGCACCACCAGTACCGCCCTTGACCAAGTCAATTTTGTGTTTTAACCCGGTGCGATACAAAATCGCCTCGGAGGTTGTGGTTTTACCAGCGTCAATATGCGCAATAATACCAATATTGCGTAAGTCAGCCAGATTCTTAATTCCAGTAGCCATATGCTCCTTTTACTTTTATTATTTTGTCGTTTCAAGCTCCACGCTCAAAAAACAAGACATATTTTCAAATAGTTTATCACATTTCTTCCAAAAAGTAAAAGAAAACCCCAAGTTTTTTACTTGAGGCTTTCTTGTGGTTTTTAAATTATTCCCCTACGTCTTCTAACTCTTCGATAACTGTGTCTTCGCCGTCGTCTACAGGCATTATATATTCGGGTGTAGTTTGGATTACGAAGTACAGAGGCTCTTTTTCAATTACGGCGCCAGTGATAACAACTCTTGCCCCATCATCCGGATAGCTAGTTTCGTCCGCCCCTTCAATCACGAATTCTGTTCCGATTGAATCTGTGCCATCTGCACTCTCTTCAACAATAGAATACTTGCTCATTGGATGAGAAACCAAACCTTCAATTTGCACTATCTTGCCAGTTGCTTCGCCGTTCTGGATAGATTTTGACAATGTATACATCGCGTCATAATCGCCAAAGTCAATTATCTCGTCAACATTATCAAAAGTGGAGACGACTTCAGCTTCCTGCGGTTCTTCCGCTACGTCATTTTCTGTGCCTTTAGGTTTATTTGCAATAATCAGGCCCACGACGATTGCAATTACGGCAACTACTGCAACGCCGATTCCTATATATAAACCATTTTTCGATTTAGCCATAAAATCCTCCTTTTGTTTTAATGCTATTTTTATTTTAACATGAATTAGGCAAGCTTTTTGCGTAATATGTCTTGTACTGCCGAGGGATTCGCTTTTCCTCTCGATTCCTTCATGACCTGCCCTACCAAAAATCCGATTACCTTCTCTTCGCCAGCCTTAAAGTCATCTTGGGCTTTTTTAGTTTCTGGTTTTGCTAATACTGCATCCACAATTTTTTCCAAAGCGCCCAAATCATTTTCTTGAATCAGGCCAAGCTCTTTTGCGATTTGTTTTGAGCCTCTACCCTTCATTTGTGGATCAAATAGATGAAGGAATACTTCCTTCGTCGCTGTTGACGATAATTCTTTTTTCTTATTCATTTCGGCGAGTTCTGTTAGGTCCTTCGCGCTCGGTAAATCATTCAAATACTCTGCTGACTTCTCCTCAGCCAACAATACGGACACGAACAAATTTGCGATTAGAGAGATAGCCGACACCTTCCCATCTAGAGCTATGAGCTTGGGTGAGCGCACTTGAGCGCGTTCGGGATGAGATGGCGAGGCTATTTCTTTTAACTTGTATGCTAACTGCGGATAATCTAGCAATATTTCAAGAATATCTGACTTAATAGTTTTACCAAACATTTTACGATAGTCTGCTGGCATTAACGGCAACTTAGCGGCTTCAGTTTCAATGAATTCTTTCGTTAGATTAATTGGTGGCAAATCTGGCTCCGGCATATAACGATAATCTTTGGCCTCTTCTTTTGATCGCTGGCCAGTAGTCTTGCCATCGGCATCGTTCCAGCCACGCGTCTCCTGTACAACTTTTTTTCCTGCTTCAAGCAACTTAGTTTGACGCTTAATTTCGTATTCTACTGCGCGCTCTACACTTCTAAACGAATTGAGGTTTTTGACTTCGGCACGCGTACCTAATTCTTTGGTACCTTCTGGCGCTAGAGAAATGTTTACATCGAAGCGCATATTACCGTTATATAAATCGCCGTAAGATACTTCTGCGAAAATCATCAAACGCCACAATTCTTTGCAATAATCATGGGCATCCTTAGCCGAATGAATATCTGGCATTGAAACAATTTCAATCAGTGGCGTATCCACTCGATTAAAATCCACCAATGAATAATCTGAAAAATGGGTTAATTTTCCCGCGTCGCCTTCAAGGTGTGCATGCTCAATCCTGATTCTGGTCCCAGACGGAAGCTCTACGAAACCTTCGCCAATGATTGGCTCGTAAAATTGAGTAATCTGATATCCTTTTGGCGAATCTGGATAAAAATAATGTTTGCGATCAAATCTAGAATGCTCATTAATCTTACAATTCATCGCCTTGCCTGCGCGGATTGCAAACTTGATTGCCTCTCCATTTAAGCGAGGCAACATTCCAGGCAAAGCATAATCCACTGGCGAAACACATGAATTTGGCTCTTTGCCGCGCGCGTCGTTGTCTACTTCGGAAAACAGCTTTGTTTTTGTGGCTAACTGCACGTGGCATTCAATGCCAATAGTAGGAATATATTTCATTTAGATTGCTCCTAAATCTTTTAAAGCTTGTTTATAAATTGCTAGAGCATTAAATGCTTGCTTGTAACTAACTTCAACATCCGATTCGTGCGCAATGGCGTTGCGTAGCTTATGTGCTCGCCAAACGCTATTCAAGTTGCTAAATTTGCTGCCAGTCTTTTTTAGGCGGTCACCCATCGTTTTGCCGACTGCGCCCATTTCGACCAATGCTTTATCCAACAATTTATCTGCTTCTATGATGGTAGTCATGAACGTCGCTGGGTTGTTTTGGTCTAGTTTGTTTTCGATTGCTAAAAACTTCGTTTGATAAAAACTAACATTAAAATGATAGCCGCGCTTGCCGGTGAGTAGTATTGCTACAAAAATCAACACCGCAACAATTAAAATAGCTAAAATAAAAGTAACTACTCCACTATCCATTAAGCAATTTCCTTTGCAAAATTAATTAACTTTTTATCACTACGGCGCGGCCCAACTAATTGCAGGCCAATTGGCAACCCGGTATCGGTTTTACCTACCGGGATAGTTAGTCCCGGTACGCCGGCTAGATTAAGAGATACGCTCATTACATCTTCGAAATACATCGCAATTGGGTCATTCACTTTCTCACCCAATTTGAATGCGGGGCTCGGCGAAACAGGCGTTAAGATATAATCGCATTTTTCAAAGGCCTTTTCATATTCTTCTATAATTAAAGTGCGCGCTTTTGCGGCTTTCAAGAAATATGCATCATAAAATCCGCTAGATAACACAAAATTACCAATCATGATGCGACGTTTATTCTCTGGCATAAAGCCTTCGCTGCGTGTATTCTCGTACAATTGATCCAAATCCTTGGACTCGTCCGACCTAAAGCCGTATCTAACGCCGTCATATCTAGATAAGTTACTCGCGACTTCTGCCGGCACAATAATATAATATGCGGGTAATGCGTATTTAAGGCTAGGCATCTTCAGCTCTACAATCTCATGTCCCTTAGATTTTAATAGCTCACACTTTTCCTTTAAGGCATCACGGATTGACTTATCCACCGACTCATTATCAAAATCCTTAATAATACCAATGCGACGTGGAGCTAAAACGGTGTTTTTCAGGGATGGGTCGCTCGCACCATCATCCTCGGTCGTAACCTCCGGAAGCCCCTCTAGGCACTGTTCTTGGCTCTCTCCATTGTAATAATCCGCCAAAGTAGTCAAATCTTTCGGGTCTTGCCCTGAGGCAATAGACATTAAAAGATCCATATCTTCTGGAGTTTTAGTGAAGAAGCCGATGCAGTCTGTGGATGAAGCCATCGCTACCACACCGTAGCGCGAAACGCAGCCGTAAGTTGGCTTTAAACCGAACACGCCGTTGAATGATGCTGGCTGACGGATAGAGCCGCCAGTATCAGTACCAGTCGCAAATTCAACAATATCTAGCGCAACCGCAACAGCCGAACCACCAGAAGAACCACCAGCTACGCGTTCTTTATCGTATGCGTTTAAAGTCGGTCCAAAAAATGAGTTTTCCGTAGAGGAGCCGTGCGCAAAAGCGTCTAAGTTGGTGCGTCCAATCATGATAGCATCCTCTGCCTCTAATTTGGCTACGGCCGTGGCAGTAACCGGAGAAATAAACTCTTGCAGAATATGTGCAGAAGCAGTGGTCTCGCCCTCTGGGCTCAAAAAATTATCTTTTAGTGCATACGGCACTCCAGCCAGCTTACCAACCTTTTCTCCGCGTGCGATGCGAGCGTCAATCTCGCGCGCCTTCTTCAGAGCGCCTTCCTCATTCAAGAAAGTAAAAATATTATAATCAGCAAAATGTTTCGCCTTATCCAAGGCGTCTTTTACTAATCTTTCAGCAGTTATTTTTTTATTGGCAGTTTTCATTACAACACCTTTGGTACTTTTATTTGATGATTGGCTTCGTTCTTAGTTAATTTTAAAAGCATTTCTCTTTCTGCGTCTTGCGGAATGATCTCGTCGTCTCGCCAAACATTATCCATTTCAAATACTTGATAAGTAGGCTCAACCTTGTCGGTGTCTAATTCGTCAAGCTGTGAAATATATTTAATAATATCTTTCAAATCTCCGCCCAATTTATCTATTTCCTTTTCTGATAAAGAAAAATTTGACAAATCAGCTAAATGTAAAATATCCTCGCGTTTGATTTCCATACCTATATATTATAGCAATTATTTTACATTTTTAAAGAGAATCTTTTTGAAGTAATTAAATACTGGCCCAGCTTCTTTTAGGTTTAAGAAATAACTTGCAGCGAGGTATGCAAAACCAGAAATGGCTGCAATTAGCAAGAATTTTGGAATAGTGATTACCAAAGAATTATCGGTGACCATCAATGGTACAAATTTGGTCATCGAAAAGGCAACACATCCGGTAATCGCGGTTGCAAAAAGCATCCTAAGAAATGCTCGCCAAAAGGCCTTGTCTAGAATTTCTCCATGTGACCTAGTTTGTAATATATATAACAGTATAATTATTTCGACGATAGCTCCAATTGATTGTGCCCAACCAAGGCCATCTACTCCCCAACCAAACAAATAGAATCCGATAGATAATATAATCGTCAAACCAATCGCGAATATGGACACCACGAAAGGAGTCTTTGTGTCCTGATAGGCATAAAACCCTCTAGAAGCAATATGAAAAATAGATCTTGCGAAAATCGCTACACAAAGAGTGCCGAGTATCGAAGCGATAGTGCTGTTACTAGTGTTGTTACCAATATTCGAAATAAAACTAGTTACATAACCGCGTCCAAAGAATGCAATCACTGCCACGGGTAAAGAAATCCAGATAATTGTTCGCAAAGCCGTACGAAAAGTATCGTAGAACTCTTTCTTATCACCGCTTCCTAGCTGTTCTGTAAGTTTTGGAAAGAAAGCCGTAGAAATAGCAACACCGATTAGATTGACTGGCATTTGATGTAGAGACGAAGCCTGATTAAAAGAACGTACTGCTCCCGCCCCCATCCGTGAGGAGAGGTTAGTGTTAACGATACCGTTAATGTAATCGATTCCCTGGTCCAAGGACCTTGCTGGTAAAAGTTTCAAGATTGAACGGAATCCTTGATTTCGCCAATAAATCTTAAACTCATAATCCATGCCAAGGCCAAACAATCCGATTAAAGAAACAATTAATTGCATTACGGCGCCTAGGATTACGCCAAGCGCCACCCCCATAATACCACCTTCAAAAATCTGTAAGCCAAAGATATTGATCCCGTCCGTAAAGCACGTAATGCCGATGATGATGCCAACATTATAGATTGCTGGAGCAAAAGAATAAAAGATAAAGCGGCCAACGGCCTGCTGTATAGAAGTTAAGACCGTTGCAATCGAAAACAAAAACGGATTGATTGCAATCACACGAGTCATATTAATTGCTAAAATCATGCCAGACTCATCAAGGCCAGGGCTAACGATATAGCGAATCAAAGGATCGGCAAAAATCATAATCAATACGCTAGTAATTAGCGTCAGGATAGCTAGTAGATTCAGTAAACTTGACGATAACTCCCAAGCAGATTTTTTGTTACCAGAAATTAGCCTTTGATTAAAGACCGGAATAAATGAAACTGCTAATGCGCCCGAAGTCAAAATAAAAAACATAAAATCCGGAATAGTAAAAGCAGCCGTGTAGGCGTCTATGCCAGTAGGATAAGTGCCAAGATAATACGAATTTAGTAAGCGATCCCTAAATAATCCAAGCAAAGCCGAAATTAAAGTTGAACTAGCTAGTACAATCGCGGCCGATTTTACCGATAGTTTAATATTTGCTAGCTGCACAACAGACTTAAACTTAAAACGTCTCATATGTATATTATTGTAACACACAAACAAAACCACAAAATAATACAAAATTATCCATTTCTAAAACATTAATGCTATAATAAATATATGGCAAAGAAAAAGAGTGTGGTGATTTTGCCGTCAAAATCTAAGAAAGCGGCAAAAAAGTCCCAAAAATCATCTAAAAAGAATATGAATTTGTATTCGAGTTTGGCCTACAATCATCGTGAACGAAAGGAAGCCAACTCAAGAAAACGTGCGGAAGAATTAGCAAAACTGCCAAAAGAGCCAGTTAAGCGCTTTTTCGCGCGTTTGCACCCTAAGCGTGTGTTTAAGTGGTGGTTTTCTTGGCGTGGCCAAAAAGCTATTCTTAAATTCATCGCCGCATGTACTTTGATTTTAATAATATTTATTGGCGGCCTCTTCCTATATTACAAAAAGGATCTTGACGAAATTCGCCTCGACGAAATGACTATCTCCGAAACCGTTAATACCTACCTAGACCGTAACGGCGTCGTACTATGGAAGGATACCGGCACAGAGGATTATCGCCTAGTGGTAAAAGACGACGAAATCTCAGATTATATGCGCCAGGCTACTATTGCTATTGAGGACAAGAATTTCTATAACCACATGGGTGTAGACTTCGGTGCATTAATTCGTGCTACGCTTTCAACCTTGACTGGTAAAGGCGTCCAGGGTGGTTCTACCCTCACTCAGCAGCTGATTAAACAAGTTTATTTCTCTGACGAAGCTCAAAGCGAAAACCGTGGTGGTTTAACGCGTAAGGTGAAAGAGCTAATTCTAGCGATTGAGCTTGAGCGCATGTATTCAAAAGATCAAATTCTCACCATGTATCTCAACCAATCGCCTTATGGCGGTCGTCGTAATGGTGTAGAGTCTGCCGCTCAAACCTATTTTGGCAAATCAGCCAAAGATCTAACTCTAGCTGAAGCTGCACTGCTTGCTGCTATTCCAAATAACCCAGGCGTCTTGAATCCATATAATATATATGGTAACGAAATGTTGATCGAACGTCAGCACAAGGTGTTAGATGATATGGTTTCAATGGGCTATATTAGTGCAGACGAAGCTAAGGAGGCTAAGGAGGTAGCAATTCTTGACACCATTAGACCAGAAGCTAATCAGTACGCAGATATGTTAGCGCCACATTTTGTCCTAGAAGTACGTTCTCAGCTCGAAGAAAAATACGGCATCCAAACCTTGCGTGCTGGTGGTTGGACTATTAAAACCACGCTCGATTACCGCGCTCAAAAGATTGCTGAAGACGCTGTGGCAGTCGGTGTTAGCCATACCTACAAAAACAGAAGCGACAACATCGCATTGGTATCAGTAGATGTCGAAACCTCGCAAGTTGTAGCTATGGTTGGCTCGGTAGATTTCTTTAATTCAGAATATGGCGAATTGAATGTTACTACTGATTCATTAATCGAGCCAGGTTCTTCGATTAAGCCGATTCTTGACTATGCCCCGCTCTTTATGCAGCGCGAAGGCATAAACTACGGTCCAGGCTCAATCCTGAAAGACGAAAATATCGATAGAATCTATTGTGCTGGTGCATCCCGTGGCTGCACAATGACTAACGCGACAAATACATTCTACGGAAACGTAACCATCCGCTTCTCGCTCGGTCACTCCCTCAATATTGCTGCGGTTAAGGCTCTATATATTAATGGTATAGATAATTCCCTAGAAGTTGCACACGCACTAGGTGACAAAACTTATTGTGAGGGACGAGAAGGTTATGGCCTATCTATTGCAATTGGCTCTGGATGTAATGTGCGTATGGTAGAACATGCCAATGCCTATGCCTCAATTGCCCGTGGCGGCACCTATAAAGACCTCTCTTACATTCTAGAAGTCAAGAATTCTTCTGGTGAAACTATTGAAAGTTGGGAGGATTCTGAAGGTGAACGCGTCGTAGACGACCAAGTTGCTTACATGATTTCAAGTATCCTAAGTGATCGTTCTGCTCGTTGGTTTAATAACGATGGCTTCGTGGTGCCTGGCGTTTGGACTGGTACCAAAACCGGTACCACTACCACGGCTAACTCTGCAGTCACAAAGGACTCATTGATCGAGAGCTTCTCTACTGCCTTATCTACGTTTGTTTGGAATGGCAATCACGATGGTTCTGGCCTCGCGTCAAACTCCAACGATATCGTACGTTATACTGTTGGCCACTATATGGAACGCGTTCATAAAGAAGTTTACGAACCCGATGGCCGTTGGCATTCTGGCGATCAGCCTGCCCGCCCTGCTGGCATCCAAACCCTTACGGTTAATGGTCGCTCGGACATTTGGCCGAGCTGGTTTAATGCTTCTAAAAACTCTGGCATCTCTAAGGAAACCCTCACTTTTAACAGATACAATCATCTGCTAGCTTCTGACTGTACCGACGAATCGTTCAAGATTGAGATTGAAGTTACTAAAGTTACCGATCCGATGACGGGCAACGAAGTCTACAACGTTCCAGAGCCATACAACCGCGACACCAAAGATACCTGCGACTACGATCCGCCAAAACTATCCTTATCCGTTAGCGGCAACAAAATTATTGCGACAATTCGTCGTGGCACCTACGGTATCAAGGGCTACACCCTGTATATCAATGGCGTAGAACAAAGCGGTATTTCCTTAGGCGGAGATGGCAGCATTAATGGTTATACGCTAAAGGGCACCGAAACATCCGTCAAACTTATGATCTCTGATGATGCTGGCTACACCGCCACTAGCGAACTAACCTTAACGCCAGTAGCGCCTGCCCCAGGCACAGATACGGATAAAGACAAAAAAGATTAGCGCGCAATTTTGGCAAAGATCATTTTACCAGCTGAAGTTTCGTGAAATCTCACGAACTCTACGATGATGGTCTTGCCAATTTTGTTTGCCGCTTTTTCAACCACTACCATTGTACCATTTGGCAAATAACCAATCCCTTGTCCACGGTTAGAGCCTTTTTCAGTAATCTTAAGCTCAATCTTTTCACCAGGCAAAAACTCTGTTCGCACCGCCAAGGCTAAATCATTAATATTTAACACTTTTGTTTTTTCAGCCTCAGCAACTTTTATTAAATTATAATCAAGCGTAAGAATCGCGCCATTGTTGGCCTTCGCCAGCTTCAATAATTGTTCATCAACTTTTTTATTACCTTCTCCGTCATCAAATATTTCTGTGTTAATCTCAACCACTCTCTCTAGCTCCGCAACATTGCTTAGCCCCATTCTGGCTCGGGTGCGCTTTTCCGAATCTTTACCGTCGGCCAGAAGTTGCAACTCGCGAAGTACGCTCTTTAGCACAATCAAATCACCGTCAATAAAACCAGTCCTGGCAATATTTAGTATACGACCGTCGATTAACACCGATGTGTCTACATAGATTTTTCTTGCCCCATTTCTAGTGGGCTGGTACTTTTTGACAGTTAAAAAACTCGTTTCTGCCAAAATTAATAATGTAATAATTAAAATAAATAATTCCATAACGCAACTATTTTATCAAATCTACGCCAAATTGGGTAGCATGCGAATGATTCTGCGCTAGAATATCCTCATATTTTGTTGCTAAATCATTGCGCTTGGCAACCATTGCAATATCGATTGCTAGGTCGTAACGCGATGCCATGTTTTTGCGAAGCATTTCAAATGGCGTAGTGGTAGAGCCTTCTTCGTTAAAGCCATGCACTCTTAAGCGACTTCGTGCAGTGTAATTCTCTAGAATGTTTTCTAGAGTCTCAGGATAACCATGAAAATTTGCCAAGATAGGCTTGTTGCTAGTGAATATTTCATTGAACTTCTCGCGAGTTAACTTGTTCTCTGTAGTGCCTATACCACGATAAGAAAGCGTATTGATATATACGAATCTCAGCCTTATTTCCGGCAAATCCTTATTCAAAATTTTAATCGCTTCAATCGTTTCGTGACCGACGATGTCACCGCATGCAACCATTACAAAATCTGGGCTCTCACTTGAATAAGAATCAAGAATTAGCGCTCCGCCGTCTTCACGAATTCTGCTGGCTTGCTCAAAGTCAAAATATCTCGGCCGTTCATTTTTATCAAATGTTGTAAGATTCACAACATTCGTTGAATTAATCATATAATTATACATAGATTCTGCATCTACATCATCGAATGGAAAGAAACAGTTCGCCAAGTTAGATGGCACGGTCAAAAGCTGCGAAATCAAAGCCGGTGATTGATGTGTAAAACCATTATGGTCTTGTCGCCAGCATGTAGAAGTAGACAATAGATTTACGGCCGGCAACGGCTGACGCCAAGATACGGCCTTTGATTGTTTTATGAATTTCATCTGTTGAAGCAGTTGGGATGTGATAATTGGAAAGAACGCTTCATAGCTCCCCATCATGGCCCGCTCGCCATTTGCAAGGTGGCCAGTCATTGTACTAAACAATACATTCTCCGAAAGCATTTCTACGATGCGCCCATTCTCTGATTCTGGCAAATCCCAGGTTTTCTGTGGTAAAGTGCCCCACGCGCGCTTCTCTACATCAAAAATCTGATCAAATTTATTTGAGGTTGTTTCGTCCGGCGAGAAGAAATAAAAATGCGGATCCTTTTCGAATTCTGCTGTTAGGAGTTCGCCAATTTTTTTGGCGGACGAGTATTGTTCAGTCATATCAGTACTCCTTCCTCGCGGCTGAATAATTTGTCAATTTTATAGGATTTTAGCCACTCTTCCAATACAGCCAGCTCGTTGATGTCGGTCCTAGCATTCTTGAGCGGAATTTGGTGCGCGTCTTGGTGACGATTGGGGCCGCCAAAGCCTTTTTCGGTTTTTAGAATATAGAAGGGGGCTTTCTCGTTGGTATTTAGCGCTTCCTGGAATTCCTCTGGATTGTTATCATCTAGCCAAATTGACGCAAAACCAAAACCACGAATTAACTCATTTAATTCTCTTTGCGATTTACGAGCATAAATTGACGGCGCCGAAATCTTATATCCATTTAGATGTAGGAAAGGTAAAACCTTTCCGTTGTTCGAACCAGTCAACAAGTTGTGCAAGTTTAACGAATCGATGGCGGTTGCGGTCTCTAGTTCCCCGTCACCAATCAACACGGCAATAGTCTTTTCTGGATGCCCCAAGCTCATCCCGTAGGCATTTGCTAGGGCGTAACCCAGCTCACCGCCCTCGGTGATTACTCCGGGAGTTATCGGGCTGGCATGGCTTGGGAATCCATCAGGCCAAGAAAAAGACCTGCAAAGATATTTTAATCCAGCATAATCACGCGTCGCCTTTTTGTCGATCTTCTCTAAATCACCGTCAAGCCAAAGGTTCGCATTAAGCGCCGGAAAACCATGTCCTGGCCCTAGAATGAAACTGAAATTAGAATCTTTACCGAATGCATTTTTAAGATTTGCGTATACCACGTTAATGCCGTAGCAAGTCCCCCAATGCCCAAGCAGTCTTGGTTTGATGTCGTTAAATTCAAGTGGACGTTCTAATAAAAAATTATCTTGCAAAAAAAGCTGGGCAACACATAGATAATCGCACAATCTAATGCGTTTTTTGATGTATTCTATTTCAGCAATGCCCACCGCATTCATGATAATAATATAACATGAAAAGATATAAAAATAAACTCTTGACTACGTGGGGCTAAGGGCGGTAAAATATAAACATAAAGGAAATACATGTATAAAAAGAAAACATTTTTAAAATTCACGGCAATAGGATTGTTTTTGTTGTCTGCGGCGGCAAATGTTCCCTCCACCTCCGCCCTCACCTACCAACAAGACATCCCAGTCTCATTTACCTTTAACTCTTCTATTATTCTTACACTCTCCTCTGCCGATCTTAGGATAAATAATCTAGTTCCTGGTACTGTAGCAGATAGTAACATTATCACGGTATCCGCTACCTCCAACAATAGTACTGGCTATGTAGTTACTGCTACGGTAGGAGATAATACCCATTCTAATCCTTCCTTTAGTAATACTAGTCTAAACCATAAAAGTAATACTGGTAGTACCTTTACTAGTCTAGCTACTAATGCAAGCCTAGCTGATATAACTAATGATAATACTTGGGGCTATACTATTTCTGATAATGGTAATACTTGGGCTAACTATTCAGGTTTACCAATCTACACAGCAGAAGCTGGTAAGACCTTAAAAGAATCTAATACTAATGGTACTACCTCCTTCCAATTTAAAATCGGTGCTAAAGCTTCTAATACCCAACCTTCTGGTGAATATAATAATGTGATTAATTTTACGGTAACTAGTAATGCTGCTCCTGATCCAACTTATTACATGCAAGACGTTGCTACTTGGGGAGGCTCCGTTACCGCCGGTTCTGAAATTACCGCCATAGACAGTAGGGACGACAAAACATATACCGTAGCTAGACTTGCTGATGGGAACCTTTGGATGACCCAAAATCTAGATCATGATATAGATTCTACTAGAACCTACACTCCGCAAGATACCGATATTTCAGCCAATTGGACTCCGAGTACTTCTACATATACAACCACCACCTGGAATGGCTCTATTGCTGCTCCAGAGTCTTATGACCCAGGTACTTTATATTGGAGTGGCATTGCGAATGATTCTACCCCAGTATCATCCGGCAATTCACACTATCATTTAGGTAATTACTATAACTGGACAGCAGCGGTGGCAATGAATAGCTCCTCGGCGTATACTACTACAGCCTTAGTAGACCAATCTATCTGCCCATCTGGCTGGACTTTACCACGGGCGGGCATCGGCGAAGATACTTTCTTTTCATTATGGAGAGAATATGGATACGATAATAATAGTCATGAATTCAGTGATATTTCCGCCATTACTGGCTCGCCTGCCTATTTTGCCCCTACTGGCGATTGGAGTGGTTCCTTCTCGGTGTTTGGCTCGAGTGGTTATTTCTGGTCTCCCGTCGCAGAATCCTCCGTCATAGAAGACGAGGCCACATCATTCAGCGCCGCTTTTAATATGGACAACCTTGCTAATCCTACCGCCTTCGACGACCGTGAATATGGTCATTCTGTTCGTTGTGTTGCTCGCCCCGTTACTTCTACACTTCAGTGGTAGTCAGGTGGTAGCTCTGGCGGTGACCTAGTGTTATAGCTTAACAGTAACTTAAGGTATACCACGCTATATATAATATATAGTAGCCACCCTACGCTATATCTAGCGTTATGTGCCACATCTAGCGTACAACCGAACAATTCCCGAACAAAACTCGGCAATAATTACCTTTTGCCACCATTCATAAAATCTTTGATTCTCTCTACTTCGTCACGTAACGCCGCCGCGCGTTCAAACTCAAGATTGGCTGCCGCTAGTTGCATCTCGGAAGAGAGCTGTTTAATTAGTGCCGGTAGTTCATCTTTTGGAATCCGCTTAATATCCAGCTTATTTTCCTTCTCTTTTTCTGGAATAATTGCACGTAGTCCTGCCGAAATTTCCTTCTTAACTGAATGGGGCGTAATGCCATGCTCGGCGTTATATGCTTTTTGAATCTCGCGCCTTCGGTTGGTCTCGCTGATGGCTTTTTCCATACTCTCGGTAATATAATCTGCATACATTATTACTTTGCCTTCTTCGTGACGCGCCGCCCGTCCGATCGTTTGAATTAAGGCCGACTCAGAGCGTAAAAACCCTTCTTTATCTGCATCCAAAATCGCCACTAGTGATACCTCTGGCAAATCCAACCCCTCGCGCAACAGGTTAATCCCAACCAGCACATCGTATACGCCAGCGCGTAAATCTCGCAAAATATCGCCACGCTCCAGGGTGTCGATATCCGAGTGGATATAAGCAGTTTTAACTCCGCGTTCCTTCAAATGGTCCGTTAAATCTTCAGCCATACGCTTGGTGAGGGTTGTAATTAACGTTCTTTGGCCCTTTGCGATGCGCTTATCGATCTCCTCCATCAAATCATCAATTTGTCCATCCGACGAACGTACCTCAATTTCGGGATCCAAAAGTCCGGTTGGACGAATCACTTGTTCGGCTGGTTTTGGTGAAACTTCAAGTTCATACTCTCCTGGCGTAGCTGATACGTAAACTGCCTGGTTTATATGCTTCTGGAACTCACCATAAGTAAGTGGGCGGTTGTCTAAAGCAGACGGCAAGCGAAAACCATAGTCTACCAGTGCTACCTTGCGCGCATGGTCGCCATTATACATACCGCGTACTTGCGGTAAAGTCATGTGAGACTCATCAACAATCAACAAGAAATCCTTTGGAAAGAAATCTAGTAGAGTTGACGGTGGCTCGCCGGGTTTTCGCCCGTCTAGATGCCTGGAATAGTTTTCAATACCCTTTACAAAGCCAGTTTCTTTCAACATTTCCAAATCATATTTGGTGCGTTGAGATAATCTTTGTGCCTCTAGATACTTTTGGTGCTTCTCGAAATACTTCAATCTATCATCAAATTCTGCCCGAATCGTTGTCAGGGCTTTTTCTAGTTGATCCATTGGCGTAGCATAGTGAGTATTAGGAAAGATATGTATGTGATCTGGCCTTTCTCTCACGGCAAAGGTTAACGGATCTACGATTTTTACTTCTTCTAAGGTATCAAATCCGAACTCAAACCGATATGCATATTCCCCATTGGCTGGATAAAGGTCTATCGTATCGCCCATCACGCGAAAATTACCTCGCTCAAACGCCAAATCATTGCGATGATATTGCATTCCGACAAGGCGACGAATAAAATCCAATTGCGTAACTCGGGCAGGAGCAGACTGAGCCCCAGTTGACCTAAGGGACGTAAGGACTTGGCCAGAGCGGCCCGGAGCGTGCCCGAAGGGCACGCTGGGCTCAGTCTGCTCCTGTCCAGTTATCCAGCCAGATTTTGTTCGCCACATCGGTAGTGACATTTCTTCGTAATGCGCAGGTGAACCAATGCCATAGATACATGATACGGATGATACTACAATGACGTCGCGTCTTGTGAGCAAGGCCTCGGTTGCGCCATGTCGTAATCTGTCAATCTCATCATTAATTGCCGAATCCTTTTCGATATAAGTATCCGTGGAGGCAATATATGCTTCAGGCTGGTAATAATCAAAATACGATACAAAATAATGCACCTCATTTTCAGGAAAGAAGTCGCGGAATTCAGAGTATAATTGGGCGGCCAAAGTTTTATTATGAGCCAGAATCAAGGTCGGACGCTGGGTTTGTTCAATGATGTTAGCCATGGTAAAAGTCTTGCCAGACCCAGTCACGCCTAGCAAAGTTTGTTCATGTACGCCACTATTAATGCCTTCTACGAGCTGTTTAATCGCAGCGGGCTGATCGCCAGTTGGCTGGTATTTTGACACTAATTTGAACTTTGCCATTCTATTATTATATAATATAGTCATGAGATACGCAATTACGGTAAAACCAGGCAGCAGCCAAGAGAAAATTATCGAAACAAACGAAGGCGAATTAACTATTTATCTTCGCGCCAAAGCCCACGACGGTAAGGCCAATGATGCATTAATCAAGCTACTCTCAAAATATTACAAAGTCCCAAAAACTTCCATTAAAATTATTCGTGGTGCTAAATCAAAAAGTAAAATTATAGAGTTTTAGGATATTTGCCTTCAGGACCATAAGCTTGGCCGAGCGGCCTTGAACGCCCCTTGGGACGCGTCCCAGCGTGTCCTGAAAGTAAATATCTAAAACTCTTACTCAGACTCTTCGATCTTGCGCATAGTCGGAAACGGCACCGCCTCACGTCCTGGCACGCCCTCAAGCAGCCAGAAATTACGCTCTGAATTACCCCAGCCGCAAGCCGGAGGCATACCGTATTCTAGCATTTCGACAAAATCTACATCCATCATCTGTGCTTCGTCGTCACCAGCGTCACGCGCGGCTTGTTGTTCTTCGAAGCGTTCCATTTGATCAATCGGATTATTTAGCTCGGAGTAACCATTCCCCATTTCAGTGCCAGCAATAATTGGATGGAAGCGCTCTGTCACGAGAGGGTTAGTTGCAGATTTTTTTGCTAGAGGCGATAAGCTTAAAGGCTCCTCAATTAGCCAGTATGGCCCAGCTGAATTTTTGCGAATTAACTTCCAAACGTTATCAATTAACCTGGCGTCTGGAGCGTCATAATTAGTTTCTACCCCGTTATCCTTTAGGATTTTTACTAACTGTTCACGATCGGGGTTAAACACATCAACATCAAATTTTTCTTTCAGTAGGTCTGCATATTTGATACGTGGCCACTCACAGTCTAAGTCAATATTAAACCCATTTACATTAAACTTTAGCGTGCCCCAAGTCTCTTTGGCGACGTATTTAATCATTTCTTCGTATAATTTCATGCCATCTTCGTAGTTTTCGTATGCGGCGTAAGACTCAAAAGCAATATGTTCTGGCAAATGCTCATCGTCTACGCCCTCATTGCGAAATCTTGGTCCAATATCGTAGACTTTTTCGAATCCACCACCCAGTAAGCGCTTGAGAGGCAACTCGTGCGAAATTCTTAGATAAAAATCTTCATCAAGGGCATTCATATGGGTTACGAATGGCTCAGCATCGGCGCCACCGGTAGTGTGCTCTAAGACCGGAATATTTATCTCAATGAAACCATGCTTGTTCATAAAATCGCGTGTGGCCTGCCAAAATTTTGATCTACGCACTAGGCGTTCGCGCACTTCCGGATTCACATTCATATCTACGTAGCGTCGGCGATAGCGTTCTTCCTTGTTGGTGAATTTTTCTGGCAAAGGACGCAGTGATTTTGTTAGCAATCTAACATAATTGGCAAAAACTGAAATCTCGCCAGTTTGAGTCTTATCAATCTTGCCGGTCGCCTCAATAAAGTCACCAATGTCTAGCAGCTTAATCTCTTTTGCGCCAAACAGGCCTTCTGGCGTTTTGTCGGCAGTGCTCTTCATGAATATCTGCACCTCGCCAGTATAATCACGTAGCTTAATAAACACTAACTTACCAAACGATCTAATAGCGGTAATTCTGCCAACAACGCAAACCTCTTGGCCTTGTTTTTCGTCGAAATGATCTATCACCTCAACAATTTTGCAATTGCGGTGCGATTTTGCAGGGTACGGATCGATGCCGCGCTCTTCAATTTCTTTTAGTTTCTTTAATCTTTCGTTTCTATAGTCTTCAAGTAACATGTCTTATATTATAACATAAAATTCTTATTGGCGCGAAGCGAACCGCGAACAGATTAACTATTTTATGTCTATAATCTTGACTTTTTTGCCATTAAACTCGAATGTGTCGCCAGCTTTGCGCCCAAAAACTGCCTTCCCGATTGGCGATTCATTAGAAATCTTCCCTTCGAGTGGATTTGCCTCGGTGGGTCCCACGAGGGTATATTCCATTTTACGTCCACCCATATCAAGCGCCACGGTTGCCCCTAAAACAGCCTTGTCTCTTTTGCCACCGCGGATTACTTTTGCGTTCTTTAGAATGTCCTGGATTTCTAAAATTCGACTCTCGGCCATTTTTTGTTCGTTACGTGCAGAGCTATACTCTTCGTTTTCTGATAAGTCACCAAAAGCCCTGGCGGTCGCAATTTTTTCGGCAATCGCTGGGCGACCCTTAATCAATTCATTTAATTCGTTTTCTAATTCTTTTTTGCCTTCGGCAGTCAAACTGATATTTTTTTTAATCATAATTATATCCCCACTTAAGTCTTAGAACAGTGTACCTAAAAACTACTGACTAGTCAAGTACTTTTATTAACTTAGTTTCACCAGTTTGGCGATTGGTAATTTCTGCCGACCCAGTAGCTAAAGTCTTGTCGGAAATCACGACCCGATAAGGTATGCCCATTAGTTCTGCATCTGCGAATTTTTCGCCTGGTCTAATGTCGCGATCATCAAACAAGACTTCGTCCTGATGCGCCTTGTAGTATTCTTCGGCCTGCTCCATTCCCTTTTCGCCGATGCCAACCAAATAGTATTTAAATGGCGCAATCGATTCTGGCCATACTAGACCTTTGTCGTCGGCAAACTTTTCGGCAACTACACCCATTAAGCGAGAAATTCCAATTCCGTAGCAACCCATACAGACTGTTTTTTGCTCATTGTTCTTATCAATATATTTTAGCCCTAATGGCTCCGAATATTTCAATTTAAGCTTAAAGATGTTGCCAACTTCGGCTGCGGGGCCCTCAGTTAATTCTTCTCTTTTAAGATTCAAATCCTTTAGAGTTTCATCGTTCATAACCTCTTTATTGACGGCAATGGTTTTATCTGCATTATAATAAACCGTGTCTTCGCCTACGGGTAGTAAAGTCTGGAATTCGTGTGAATACTTAGAAAACATACCACCCGATGCAAAAGTTTCAATTGTGTCTTCGCCTAGTCCGAGTCGCTCAAACACATTCATGTAAGCTCGCTCAACCTTTTTGTAGAAATCATCAAGGTCCTTTTCTGTTGTATGAAAACTGTAAAGATCTTTCATCAGGAACTCGCGACCTCTCAAGATGCCAGATTTTGCCCTTAGCTCATTTCGGAATTTGGTTTGGAATTGATAAACATAAACCGGCAAATCTTTGTAGCTTGAAATATAGGTTTTCATCAATGTGGTAATTGGCTCCTCGTGGGTAGGCGCTAGGCCCAACATTCCGCCACTTGCGAGTTCAGTCTTAAACCACACGTCTACTTCTTTATCGCTAAATCTGCCAGTTTTTTCCCAAGGTTCAGGGTTCTGCAAGGCCGTCAGTAGTAATTCTTCGCAGCCAATATTGTTCATTTCTTCTCTAACGATATTCTTGATGTTCTCAATTACACGAAGTCCGAGCGGCAGATAATCATATACTCCGGCCATTTCCTTGTTAATAAAACCAGCCCTCACTAATAATTGCCCGTTGCGAGCAGTTTCGTCTTTTGGGGCCTCTCGTAATGTTTTGACAAAAGTTTTCGATAATCTCATACGATGATTATAGCACAAATAGGCTAAACCCTTTATTCTTCGTATGACTTAAAGTCCAAAAATGTCATACGCTGGCAAGCGTCAGGAATATACATTTTTGGACTTCAAATCTAATTCAATGTTCAATACTCAGAATAAAGGGTTTAGCCTACCCCTACCCCTACCACATACAAGAGATAAAACGCCAAACCATTTTTAACCATATGCATCAGAATTCCGGCATATGTCGTGCCAGTGATCTCTCTTAATAAGCATAATACGATTGACATCGCAAACACATTTACTCCTACGTTCCACTGCATATGCATAATGCCAAACAAAACTGACACCAGAAAAATAGCAATAGCTGTTGCGATTTTGGACGATAATCGGCTCAGCAAAGCATACTTTATCTTTGCATAAAGCCAACCGCGAAAGATTATCTCTTCGGCAATTGGCGCAATCACTACAAGCGTAAGAAACGCTACTACCCTATCAAAACCAGAAATCAAAAAGCTAAAGCCCACATCTTGTGCTTGCTCTGCATCAAACCATGGAAACAGGCTAAAAATCCATATAATACCTGCTGCTAGGATTAAATAAACGATAAATCCTACTGGAGCGAGCCCCAAATCCGTCCAGGTCGGAAGGTCCTTTAGTCCCAAGTCTTCTCGACTCATCTTTTTTACGCCAAGCTTTCCGCGTTTTGCTAGCAGATTCGGGAGAGAAATTATAAGAATCATTGCAAGCACATACGACAAAGCCGAATATATTGCTGTCCCAACAGGACTAGATAGCTTGTCTGCGCCGAGTGTTAATACTAGCAGCATGCCCACCAATAATTGCGAGCCGAGTACAACGGCGGCGACTCCACACAAAAGAAATAATACTTTTAGGAACAACTTAAAACTATGGCGCCACCCCTGTTTTTTCGGAGAAATGTTAGGCGCTTTCTTCTCTTTCATTAGTTTGCAATCCTAATGATGTCTAGAATAGTTACGATAAAAATCATGGCCAAAAGCACCATAAAGGCACGCGAGACGATTTTTTCTTCTACTTCTTTAGTGAGCTCTTTTTTGCGAATCTTATAGATTGCAATCAACAGCCACCTCCCGCCATCCAAAGCTGGAATTGGTAAAACATTCATACATGCCAAGGAGACTGAAATTAATGCTGCTAGAAACGCCAGGTTGGCCGGCCCCGCCGATGTAAAGGCTGGGAATAAAACTCCGATTATCCCTACCGGGCCAGAAACCGAATCGCCTACGGCTGAAATTGATTCTTGTCCGCTTTCGCGCACGCTGGCATCTGGGCTAAACTGCGAGCCAATTCCAGAAATCAAATTCCATAACATAACTCCTACGCCCTTAAACGTTTCCCCAGTGAGCTGCAATGTGATTCCTGCCCCTACGATTGGTGCCGACCAAGTGGAATATGATAGCGCTTGCGACGAGGCCATCGATACACCAAGTAAATATTCGCTTTCAGACGGATTTAGCTTCGCCGTAATCTCTCTTTCTGTCCATTCCTCACCCTCCTCCAAGCATGGACAAGGTTCTTGGTAGCAATCTGGCTGATTCATGCAAACTGTTTCCAATCTTTTAATGGTATAAGTAACTTCTTCGCCAGCGTGCGCCTCGTTGTAGCTAATAATGTCATCAGCGTAGGCAATCTTTTCACCGTTTACGGCCACAATTAAATCATCATTCTTAAAACCTGCTTCAGAAGCTGGTGACCCTTCGGCAACATTTATCACTTGCACGGGTTCCTTGTTGATGCGGGTATCATTTGGCAAGGAGAATTGATTATCGAGGAATTTTGGCATGCCAGTCCAGGCAAGAATCGTAAAGATAATAAAAGCCACTAGCCAGTTCATCGTTACGCCAGCAAAAAGAATCTTAGTCTTAGACCAAAAATTTGCCGCGCCAAAAGTCCCTTTACGTTTATCTGCTGCCGATTCCCCGTCCATCTGGCAAAAACCACCAATCGGCAGCCAGTTTAAGCTAAAAATCATTCCATCTTGAGTAAGCTCAGATTTTTCCCCGTTAGAATAGACGACCTTAGCCATGCCGTCTTTTTTCCATTCTTTTTTTGGCAATCTGCGCCATTTGCCAGTTTTAGGGTCCTTAATCCAAGCGATTGCTCTGGGTGGAAAGCCAATTCCAAATTCTAGTACATTCACGCCATTGCGTCTGGCCGCCAAAAAATGACCAAATTCGTGGGCAGTTACCAAAAACATTAAAACTAATAGACCAACAATAACACCTAAAAATATATCCATAAACATATTATAACATTATTTTCCGAATCTACGGTTGCGACTTTCGAACTCCTGCAAAATATCCTGGATATCTTCGGCGCCCATTTCTGGAAAATACTTTTTGATAAACATGAACTCAGCGTAGGCGGCTCGCCAAAGCATAAAACCAGATATTCTTTCTTCGCCAGAAGTCCTTACTACCATATCGACATCAGGGATTTCAGGCTTATACAAGTGCTTGCGGATAGTTTCGGGAGTAATCTTGCCGTCGGCTTCCATGGCGATGTTTGCGGCATCGGCAATCTCTTGCTCACCCCCATAGTTAAAACAAAACCCAACCGTAATGCCATCGCAATCCTCGGTAATCTTTTCGGCCTTTTCAATCAGGCTGGCTAGCTTTGGCGAGATTCTGTCTCTTGACCCCAATATCAGCATTTTTGCATTATTTTTGGCAAGTTTCTCAGCGTATTTAATTATCCGAGTCTCAATTAGTTTCATGATATACGAAACTTCCGTCTCGCTACGCCCCCAGTTTTCGGTGCTAAATACGTAAAAAGAGATATACGGTATTTTGGCTTTAATTGCGGCGCCAATTAAGGCTTCAATCGCGTCGAGCCCTTTTTTGTGGCCTTCAATTGTGGGTAAGCCCTTGGCTTTAGCCCATCTTCTGTTGCCGTCTGCAATAATTCCTAAATGTCTTAATTCGCTCATAATTTCATTATTTCATCGGACTTATTTTTGAACTCTGCATCGATTTTGTCGCTAAACTCCTTAGTGATCTCATCGATTTCTTTTTCGGCGCGTTTTTTGACGTCTTCGCCCATTTCGGCAGCGACTTTTACAGCCTTGCGCGCATCCTCGCGTACATTTCTGAGCGCAACCTTGGCTTCTTCGACTTTTGCCGAGGCAGTTTTGACAATTTCTTTACGACGCTCTTCCGTTAATGCGGGAATTGGCACCCTAATTACGCGACCGTCGTCGGCTGGATTTAGACCCAATGATTGGTCATTACGAATTGCCGCCACGATTGATTGGATATTGGTTGGGTCAAAAGGAGTAATGACAAGCAAAGTCGCATCGGAGGCGGTAATATTTGAAACCTGGTTTAGTGGCATCATTTGGCCATATACCTCTACCTTGATGCCAGCTAGCATGTCTGGATGAGCGCGGCCAGTGCGCACCTTCTTCATTTCATTCTTGAATCGCTCGATGATACCTTCCATCTTTTTGCGATCTTCTTTGGTGTCAAACATATTCACTCCTTATTTAATAATTAAATTATAGCATACCAACCAAAAAACCCGCTATTTGCGGGTTTTTCTTAAGCCTCAACTTTACTGTCTTTGGCTTTAGCCTTTTTCTCAGCCTCCTTAGCGGCTTTTTTGGCCTTATTTTCGAGAGCCTCTTTAAGCTTCTTAGCCTTTTCGGCGCGAGCCTTAAAGCGGTCTACGCGACCCTCGGTATCGATAATCTTCTCTTCGCCAGTGAAGAATGGGTGGCTTGCAGAAGAAATCTGAACCTTGACTAATGGGTATTCGTTGCCATCTTCCCATTTGATGGTTTCATCGCTAGTAGCGGTAGATTTCGTTAAGAAAGAAAAACCAGCTGCTTCGTCAGAAAAGACAACATAGCGATAATCTTTAGGATGTAATTCTTTTTTACTCATAATTCCCGCCATTATATCAGATTATTTAAAAAATGTAAAGGAAAAAGCGAGCCGATTGGCTCGCTTCTCCCAGCCCCCCTTCTGGGCTAGAGGATCGCATCAAGATCGTCGACGATCTCATCGATGAAGTTATATCTCAAGGCATCCTCCGGCAACATATAGAATTCGTTGCGGCTAATGTTGTCGTATTCCTCCTCGGACATGCAGCTGTGGTCAAGCACATGCGACTTGATGACTTCCGCCTCAAAACGGGCGTCAAACATCACACGATCTTTCACCTTGCTGGTAGAACCGCCCACGAAGGATGAACCGTCGTGAAGCAGGAACGTGGAGTGCCTCAGCGAGTAGCGCTTCTTACCAGTAATGCCGATCAAAAACGACATAGAGCTCCACCCACCCGTGTTGATGGTGTAGACCGGAGTCTTGCTGGCTTCAATCGCATCAATCAGCTGAAAGCCCTCAGTTATCACGCCACCAGGCGAATTGATGTAGAGGCGGATGGGCTTGCGCTCTTCCGGCTCCAGACCGCTATCGCGGTCAGCGCGGTTGTACTCCATAATCTTCTCGACCAAGTCAGACGCCATCGAGGAACCTACCATATTGAATTCCTCGTCGTCGGCCGTCATGATCGAGCCGTACAGGTACAGCCTCCTATCCATCTTGTCGAGCATCCGGCTGAACTGATCGAACGTGCAGTCGACATTGAGCGTAGTATTGCCAGGGATAGTAAACACACTGAGTTGACGGTTTACTCCGTACATAGTGATCCTCCTTTTAAAGTGCAACCCACCAATAATTATTCCTAAATTATACCTTATTAACTTGATTTTTTCAAGCTTATGTGCTATAATGGAACTATTATCAATTTTAATGAAACAGTTTTTGGGAGGTTTCCTGGCGCTATAAGCGTGCAAGTTCCCAGAAACAAAGCGAAAGGAAATCATATATGACTGTAAATGTCGATATGAAGGCTCTGCTAGAGAGTGGTGCTCATTTTGGGCATAAAACTAGCCGCTGGCATCCAAAGATGGCGCCGTACATCCACAGCAAGCGTCAAGATGCCCATATTATCAATCTAGAAAAAACCGTTGACGGTCTAGAAAAGGCTTTGCCAAAGATCACCGAAATTGTCAAAAGCGGCAAGAAGGTATTATTCATCGGCACCAAAAAACAGATGAAAGACGCCGTCAAGGAAGCTGCCGAATCGGTCGAAATGCCGTACGTCACCGTACGTTGGGTTGGCGGTACTCTCACTAATGTCGAAACCGTTAATCGCCAAATCAAAAAATTAAAAGATTTGGAGCGCCGCATGGCATCAGGTGAACTTGAAAATCGCTATTCTAAGCTTGAAGTCCAAAGATTCCAAGAAGAAATTGACGTCTTGAACGAACGCTATGGTGGCATCAAAGACATGACCGATCAGCCAGCTGCTATCATCGTGGTAGACGCCAACGAAGAAAAGAACGCAATCAAAGAAGCTAAGGGCCTAAATATCCCAGTTTTTGCGTTTGTCGATACTAATGTAGACCCAACTCCAATTGACTACGTTATTCCAATGAACGACGATTCAATCAAGGCTACAAAACTCGTACTCGGCTATATTACCGAGGCTATTAAAGAAGGTAAAAAATAATTAGGAGGCAAAATGGCAGACCCAAAAGTAACAATTGAACAAATCAAAAAACTCAAAGAATTATCCGGCGCTGGCCTAACAGACGCCAAACAGGCCCTGGTTGAAGCAAAGGGTGATTTCGATAAGGCTCTTGAAGCAATGCGCAAAAAAGGTCTTACTAAGGCCGAAAAACGTGGCGATCGCGAAACCCGCGAAGGTCGTGTAGAATCTTATATTCACGATGGCCGCCTTGGCGCTATTGTCGAAGTTAACTGTGAAACCAGCTTTGTTGCCAAAACCGACGAATTCAAGACTTTGGCCCATCAAATCGCGATGCAAGTTGCCTCTATGAACCCACTTTATGTTTCTGAGGAAGACATCCCGAAAGAAGTTAGAAAAGCCAAAATCAAAGAGCTAGAAGCTAGCTTTAAAGGTCCAGAAAACATGAAAGACAAAATCCTCGAAGGCCAAATGAAAAAAGCCTTCTCGGACAAGGTGTTGATGAATCAACCATATATCTTAGATGACACTAAGACCGTGGAACAGTTTATCAAAGAATCGATCGCTAAGACCGGCGAAAACATTACCGTGAGGCAGTTTAAGAGAATAGAATTAGGGGTCACGGAATAATAATCAAAAAAAACGAGTTGGGTTTCATTCTCAGCTCGTTTTTTATGTTGGTTTTTTGCTTAGAGGTTTTTTCTAAAAAACCCGAGCTAAAATTGGGCACCCTCGCAGTAGGCGTGCCCAATTTTTTATAGAGTATGATTTCTAATAATTAACGTTTTTTGCGTGAACGCTTACTATTATTGTGAGTGATATAATAAATACCTCCTACACCCACAATTGAAAAGATTATTAATCCAGTTATCAGATAATCAGTTTTTGAAATGTTTAGATTTCCAAATGTCATTGCGCCAGTATTTGGTACATCTGGGCTTGGTACGTGAATCGTATAATTCAAAATCATATCAAATGGCTTATATAATGCGGTACCGCTTGCATCATATGCCGTTGTCCTTATCGTATATTTTCCTTCTGGTGTGTTATATTCTTCAAGCGGCAATTCAACTCTAGTAGTGCCACGCTTTACTCTAATCGGTGAAAGTGGCGACATTAAGTTCCCATTCTCGTCATAAATCTCTAGCACCAATGTATCGATATCTTCGTCAGTCAAATCATAGTCCAAAATAGCAAATGTGTCATTGGTTTCTTCGTTGTACTCTATCTCGGTGGTTACAGGGTAATAATATAGTGTGATTGCGTCTTCGTATTCGAGCCCATTTATGCCTTCTCCAATTAACTTTAGTACATAGTCACCATAATCGTAGCTAGACATATTTAAATCGAGCACACCAGTACCATAATCCTCAGTAATAGGATATTCTCCCAACACATCCCGATGAGGATTACCGTCTCGATCAGTATACTCCAATACGGCTGTTACCTTGTCGACATTCTCATAATTATAACTTATACGTTGTTGCGCATGCGCAATAGCTTCATCACTGCCAGGGTCAGTGATGTTTACGCTCGGCGTATTGCCGATAACGCGGACAGTAATAGTGTCTACCACACTAGTATCTGCCGCTGAGGCACTTGGCAACGGCAAAAAAGCCGCAAAAACTGTGGTCGCAGCAACCACCAGCAAGCCTAAAGTACCAAGAACTTTCTTTGGTGTCTTTTTCATACTCTACACTCTCTTTTTTATGTTTAATGTTTGTTTTGGTTCCGTAAATCGATCTAGACAGCCAATCTAGAACGACGTTCTTTACGTCTCCTTACTCGCATTATAATCCATATGGTTAAAAATGTCAATAGGAAAATTAAGATTATTAATGCGAAAGGCGGAAACAGGAAGAAAATGCGTTCCGAAGTTTGCGTTTCTCCACCAGCTGTTGCCGTCCAGGTAGCCTTATAAATGCCAAAATCTGGGGTTTCTTTCCATTCATCAAATACCGATAACTCAACTTCTGGAATCACTGATACTCTCGCACCAGAATTTGGAGTTTCGTAAGATGAAAAGCCGATGATTGGCTCAACTTTTAATGAACCGACTAAGTTAAAGTCTACATTACCATTGTTTTTTGCTTTGGCTAAGCCGTAGATATTATTTCGCGTGGTGTTACCTTCAGTGATGCCACGCCCAACCTCCAAACCTTTTAGTTCGGCCGATACTATGGTTTCTCCTTCGGTTGAACGCCCATAAACCACAATGCCCGGACTAGCTTCGGTCTTGATGCCACTACCAGACGTAGAATCAGCCAAAGCATGGGCAAAGAATACTGTGTACTGCCCGCCGTTCGGAATGCTTGCAGGCGTTGTAATACTGTAATCTACGGTGTAAGCTTTTTCGGCTTCAATCTTGACCCTAATCTTTTCGGCGTATTCTCCAGAACTAGTTTTAAACTTTACCCACCTAGTAATCTGTGTGTAATTGTTCTCAGTATTGAAACCCAACTTGTATTGGTCTTCATCTTCGGAGTAGGCATAAGAATAAGGCGCGGCATAGACTTCTACATTAATATCGGAATCGCCTTCATTTTTGATTTCAAAAGACCCAGTAATATTAGCATTCGAGGATAACGACAAAACTATATTGGCCGGCGACAAGCGAATACTAGTGCCAGCTACGGGCTTTTCCTCTTCATCTGCATAAGTATTACCAACAAAAAACCCCAAGCCAAGTATAGCCAATAAGCTAACTGCTAGGGTGCGTATAACAAATTTTTTCATCTACCTCCTTTTTGTTCTACATGGTGCGCGCGACTGGACTTGAACCAGCACAGCCGTGAATGTGGCCACTACCACCTCAAGGTAGCGTGTCTACCAATTCCACCACGCGCGCATATTTATTATTATATCATAAAAAGCTGATTACGGGGTTTTATTTTTTGTGCTTTTATTTACCGCCCAACTTGTGACATCAGAGAAACGATCGAGTGCTGTTACTAACCTTACGTCATTGCTAAAGGTTCGGACGTTTTTGTTGTAAAAATAGGTTAAATTGGGCTGATAGAGGCCAATCGCCGGGATATCTGTTACCCATTTTTCTAGAAAACTCTCATATTTCTTGACGCGAAGCTCTTCGTCCAGTGTGTCTCTTGCACCAAGTAGTAAATCGTCAACTAAAGCATCACGATAATTCGATAGGTTAAGCCCGCCAGTCGAGGCCTGCGACGAATGATAGTATGGTAAAAGATCAGGGTCGGCGCCGAGCTCAATTTCGTACACCAAGATATCATAATTACGTCTAGAGATTACATTAGTAATAAAATCTTGATCCTCTTCGTAGGTAAAAACAGTCGCATCGATACCGAGAGACTCTAATTCGGATTTAATGACCTCGGCTACGTTTGGCAGGTATCCTGAATTGACCGTAGCTATATCAACATGGATGGGCTCACCTGCCACCAGCTCTGCAATTTTGGCCTTGCTCGCCTCTGCGTCGCGCCCTGGCAAGTTCGGATAATTCGAAATCTCAATTTGTGAATTAATCAAAGGGTAATTCAACGCTTGAGTATCTGGTGCTGCGGCGCGAATTTTTTCTAGGTCAATTCCCTGTCTGATAGCACTCCTGAGTTCCAGACTTTTGACCTTTTCACTTTTGAGATTAAAGAAAATAAATGCTCCAGAACTTAGGCTAGAATTTTTTTGTATGAATTGCCCAGCGGTGACTTTGGCGGAGTCAGCGCCCGATAATTCTGCCGTAGCGGTAACCGCTCCAGAATTAACAGCACGAACAATATCTTCCTTGGCGGCATAAGTATGTACGGCAAAACTGTTAAGTAAAGGCCCACCCTTATAATAATCCAAGTTTGCTGAAAGAAAATATGTTTTATCATCGCCAGCCGACGATTGCGCAGCGTTATAAGAAAAAGCTCCAGAAGTTACAGGTGTAATTGAAAAATCATTTTCTACTAGAGTTTTGCGGTCTGCATCGCCCAAAATATGTTTAGGGACTATTGGGAAATTTAAAGCCGAAATAAAATCGGCATAGGCCGACGGTAAGCTAAAAATAATTTCACCATTTTCGTTTTCTGAAACTTTTACTCTGGAAAGATTCGAATCATAAATCGTAGTAACCGCAGGATCTTTAATCAGCTCTGTTGTAAAAATTACATCATCATTAGTGATTGGTTCACCATCTGACCACTTCAAATTATCTCTAAGTCTAACGATCCAAGTTTTGCCATTGTCATCGGCACGAATTGATTTCGCCAAACCAATTCCAGGATGTCCCGACAAATCAATTGCCGAAATGGTGCCAAACATTAACCTACTTAAAACCTTTTCGCTGCTAGTGGTTGCAAAAAGCGGGTTTAATGAATTTACCTCGCCCAGTGTGGCTTCCGTATATGTGCCGCCAGCGACAAATTCGTTTTTGGCGTAAGAATCGCCAAACCAGAACGCCTGAGCCAGTGCCAACATAATTAAGGCTCCCACCAGGAGCACCCATTCAAGTACTAATAATCTGATATTCTCAACATGTGAAATTCGCTTAATCAAGTTTTCCTTGATGTGCTCTTTTCCCTCTTCACCAGCTTTAATAGAAGCTCGCGAAAACTTCCTTAAAAACTTTTGCCCACGCTTTTTGATTGAATTTGCCATATTATACCGGAATTAATAATAGCCCCATGATTGATGAAACAAAAATTACCGCCATTACGATAGTAGTTACGAATAACGATTTCTCAAGACCACGCCTAGTAGTGTAGAGCTCGCTTGAGCTGCCAGAGCCTGAGCCAAGTGAAGCGCCGCGCTGTTGCAAAAGAATTAAGATAATAGTAAGAGCGGCTGAAACAAATACTGCAATTTCTAGAATTTTTCCTATGTCCATAAAATAACTCCTAAAAACTATTTTAGCATACTCTTTCTTTTGAGTAAAGAATGGTAAGTAATAGCGAAGCGATGTGCCTCTTCGTCAATGCGTGCCACCAGGCGCGCAATATGAGAATTAGACGACAACTCTAGTTTTTCCCAATTTGAAGGACTCGAAGACTGCATCACTCGAGGGCTTCCGGAGGCTACGGCCGAGGATGAGGGCGCGAGCGACCCGTCCCGAGAGGGTGCAGTCTCGAGTTCATTTGAATCAGAGTATCTCGGAATTATTAATTGTATCCTTGCATTTCGCGTATGATCGCCCGATTTGTCGCGACCAATCACCGGTATGCCATATGGCTCCACTATCGGCAATATAGCATTTACTTGTGTGGCGCCACCATCCAGAATAATCACATCCGGAAAATCCCATTCCTTATGTTTTAGTCGCCTAGAAATCATTTCTTTCATACTTTTTAAGTCATCGTTTGTGCTGGTGCGAATCTTAAATTTGCGATATTGATCACGCGCGGCAGTTCCATTGATAAACACTACCATGCTTCCCACGGTGTTTTCTCCCGATTGATGAGAAATGTCATAACCCTCAATCCGGCGTGGCGGGTCCTTTAGTTTCAGCAAGTCCTGCAACTGTTTAAGAGCTTGATCTGACGAAATGTCAAGGAATTCTTTATCCGAGAACACAATTTTCTTTTTGAGCTCTTTTAAGCCAAACAATTGGTCACGCGCCTCCGCTGCAAGTTCAAAATTACCTTTTTTTGCTTCGTTTTGCATGGTTTTTTCCAAATCGCGTAGCAACTTTTCTCGGTCACCCTCAATATATCTGATTAATTTTTTAAGATTTCTCTTATAATCTTTTGGAGTGGATTTACCTACTTCGATGCCAGGAGTTAAGCCTAGATCAGTGTCTAGGGTCTTTCGTCCAGAATACGGTTTGACGTAATATGGGAAAATTCGTCGCAAAATTCTAACGGCTTTTTCTACTGATGACTTGCCATAAAATGGTCCAATATAAGTCGCTTTGTCATCTATCGGATTTCGCGTGAAAGAGATATACGGCACCTCTTCATTCATTGTAATTCTTACGTATGACACAGTCTTATCATCACGTAGTAGAATGTTCCATTTAGGCATATACCGCTTTATCATCTCAGACTCCAAAAACAAAGCATCCATTTCGGTCTCAACTATAATCCAATCGGTGTCAGCGATTTCTCGCACCAACGCCTCGGTTTTAACGTCCTTTTGTGATTTTTGAAAATATTGGCGCACGCGATTTTTTAATACTGCCGCCTTGCCAACATAGATTATCTCCCCTGATGCATTTTTATGAAAATAAACCCCCGGAGCCACCGGGAGTTTATTTAGTTTTTGTTTTAAAGCTTCATCCATGTACTAATTATATCACACTTAAGCTAAAATGTCAAATTAATCTCCTATTATGACATTGCTTTCAAGCTGGTTCTCACCTGATCCGCTGAAAGCCGTGGACAATTTTTGCATGAAATCTGAGAAATTTTCGTATTCAGTTGGCTCGCTCACATTGACGGATTCCGGATAGGAGAAATTCAAGTCTAACGTTATATCAGCGTCTAAGCCGTCGATCGTAAATTCTGTGTATAACCTTGTGAAATTACGATTATTATCGACTTCGACATAAAGCTCTGGCATTTCTGCTATCGTATTTTTGATTTCTTCGGTGTCAATCTCCGCGTTTTGCGCACCAGCACAAGCACGGAAACTATCCATAGCAGGTAAGTCATTTGCAACTTTTAGATAGTTTGCCAAATTTTCCCCATCGATGATTACGCGATAAATCGGGTTCTGCCTTTTTGCGATAGTGATGTTTTCGGTTGAAGATGTAATGAACGGATAATCCTTGTATACGCCAGATAGACTATTGGCGCTATTCTTGATATCCTCGTATAAGGTATTTAAACACTGAGCGGTATCAGTATCCATGTCGAGATCATCGCTCGTCAGGTCGTCAGCAGAAATTCTAAACCACTTGTTCTCAAACAATTCAAACAAGACGGCATATTGAGAAATATCTACTGCTGAACCACTGTCCAGGGTAGTCACGTCAACCATACAATCTTCTGCGTTTTCTAGGTCGCAATCTTCAATTATTTGAGTTGTAGGTTCTGAGCTATTCAAACCGTTGCCATAGTTTTCAATCGCTTCACTGAGATTGTCTAATTTAATAAATAAATCGCCATCTCCAGTTGAAATTTCTTCAGCATTAATTGATAATGCTTCGTCGTTGCCAGTTAGTCTTGCGCTGATACCAATATTTGCGGAGCTAATCTTAGCCATTAAATCGGCCTTGCCGTCAAGAGTTATATTTAAATCGGATATCATTGACGATGAGTCGTCACCAAATGTGCTATTAATAGTGCCATTCACCGCTAATTTGCTACCGCTTTCACCGCTCATCAACCTTTGTACTGCAGCGGCTACCGGATCACCACCTGGGTTCAAAAGCAGTAGTGTTGCCGCTACGCCACAACCTATCGCTAAGAATAAAGCCACCACACCGGCAATTATTAAGCCAGTTTTCTTTTTGCTGCTCTTTGGTGCTCCATCTGCTGCTGGTGCTTGCTCCATCGGACGCGCTTCGGGCGCTACAGGCTCTGCGACTGGCGTTGCAGTTTGCCCAATTGGCCTTGCAGCTGGCGCGGGCGCTTGCCGTACTGGCTGCGCTGCTGGTGCAACTGTTTGTTTCACAGGCCTTGCGACTGGTGCTGTTTTCGGCGTAGAAACCGAAACAGGAACCGTTTGTGCTGGCCGATTGGTTTGCCCCACCGCTTTAGGGGCCTGGTTAAGAGGACTGGGTGTCCCCTTAGTATTTTGGTCCATAAACACTCCTTTTTTTTCTTAGAACCATTATAACATAAGTACTATAAAATTTGCTATAATAATTATATGGATAATCTTTCAATCAAAAATATTAAAGCAAGGCAAGTTTTAGACTCTAGGGGTAATCCCACGGTAGAAGCAGAGGTATACTTAAATGATGGCAGTTTTGGTAGGGCGATTGTGCCTTCAGGCGCCTCCACTGGTTCTGGCGAAGCGCTTGAATTGCGTGATGGAGATGAGAAGTATTATCAGGGCAAAGGAGTCTTAAAAGCTGTTTGGAATGTTAATTCAAAAATTCGTGATGTTTTGCTCGACAACAATGCGGATCCATTTACTGTAGACCAAATGATTTTAGATCTAGATGGCACCGAAAATAAATCAAATCTAGGCGCGAACGCTACTCTGGCTGTCTCGCTTGCCAATGCAAAGGCCAATGCCAGATCAAGAAGATTGCCATTCTATCGTTACGTTGCCGAGCTAGCTGGCACTACGGACGAAATGTCTATCCCAATGCCGATGATGAACGTAATGAACGGTGGCGAGCATGCCTCCTGGGCAACTGATTTTCAAGAATATATGATTGTGCCACGGGGAGCTGGCAACATTGCTGACGCTATACGCTATGGCGCCGAAGTTTTCCATGCCCTCAAGAAGGTACTAGCCTCTCGTATGTATCCCACCACTGTTGGTGACGAAGGCGGCTATGCGCCAAAAGTTAGAGATGGTAATAATGAGCCGCTAGAATGCATTAGGCTTGCCGTCGAAAAAGCTGGCTATAAGTTTGGCGAAGATATCGCTATTGCTCTAGACATTGCCGCAAGCGAATTCTATGAAGATGGTCGCTATGTACTCAAGACCAATGGTTATTGGCGTAGCGCAGACGATATGATTAATTGGTATACTTGGATGGCCGATAATTATCCCGTAGTTTCTATCGAAGATGGTTTGGCCGAAAACGATTGGTCTAATTGGCAAATCATGACTAAGCGCTTGGGCGACCGCATACAATTAGTCGGAGACGATCTCTTTGTAACCAATACGAAGCTACTCGCCAAAGGCATTGAAGAGGGCGCAGCAAACGCTATCCTGATTAAGCCAAACCAAATCGGCACTTTGTCTGAAACTATCGATGCCGTAATGATGGCAAAAAAAGCTGGCTATCGCACGGTAATGTCGCATCGCTCCGGCGAAACTGAAGACGTGTCGATTTCCCACCTGGCCGTTGGGCTTGGTACTGGTCAAATCAAAACCGGTTCCCTTTCCCGCTCAGAAAGAATCGCAAAGTATAATGAATTAATTCGAATCGCTGATACTAATTCTCGGCTTGGCCTAGCGCAGAAGCTTCTCTAAAGCCGTCGTAATAGTTTTCCGAAATCTTCGGATGGCCAATCTTATTGGCGGCCTTTACAACCTTTTCGATATCATCGGTAATCTCGAATATCTTAGTGTCTCCAGCGCTAATCATCTTAAGGGCTAGCATTTTGCCGATTATCTTGTCAAAACCCTTCCAATAATCTTCGCCAATCAAGAATACTGGCATTTTGGGCATTTTCTTTTCTTGCATTAAGCATAAAATCTCAGATATCTCATCCATTGTGCCAAAACCACCCGGAAAAAAGACAAACACTTTGGCTGCCATTGCTAATGCTACTTTGCGCGCAAAGAAATACTCAAAGGTCAAACAATCTGTCAGATAAGGATTAGGAAATTGTTCGTGCGCCAATGTAATGTTTAGACCAATCGTCCTACCGCCAATTTCATATGCACCCTGCGAAGCCGCCTCCATGATACCTGGGCCTCCGCCCGTTATTACGGCGTGGCCGTTTTTTGCCAAAAGCGCACCTAGGTCATAAGCCATCTTGCAATATCTACTATCCTGCGGCAAGCGTGCCGAACCAAAAATTGTTACACCTTGAGGAAAAGAACGTATAATTTGCAGACCACTACCCAAATCTTTCGCGTAGGCGTTTGCACGTTCCAAATCTGCAATTGATAGTTTTTTTAATAATTCTTCTTCGGCTTTAATCATTATTTCTCCTTTTCTGCCCACCAGTTATTATAAAACTACCCCGTTTTTATCAATTTCAGCAACTAAACTTTGGAATACCTCAGCTGGATTATTAGCTTGCGAAATTGCCGAGCCAACGTTAATTACATCCAAATCGGCATGGGCTAACGCACGAACATTGGTAATATTTGCGCCACCGTCCCAACCAATCTCTACATCAGGCTTCATGCCACGAATAATGGCGATTTTTTCCATCTGCATTAAATCGGCAGGAGAGCCTTGCACGCCTAGCTGGCCAGCAAATACCATCACGTGGTCCGCGGTATCTATGTATTGTTTAACATCGCCAGGGTATGTCGAGGGTAATAATGCTACACCAGTCTTAATATCAGCTTGCTTTAAGCTCTCAAATATTGGCAATAAATCTTCATTTGCCTCGGCATGCAGAATACATAAAGAAGGATGAAGCTTGAGAATCGTGTCTAAATACGTAGAAGGATTTGTCGCCATTAAATGTAAGTCTGCCGCCCAGTTTTTAGGCCACCATACATTGGTAATATCGAGTGTGGGATAGGGCGCAAAAACACCATCCGTAATATCTATCTGTACTCTTCTGGTAAAATAGTTAATCCTTTCTACCTGAGCTCGGTAATCTTGCTTATTGTCGGTCAAGATCGCCGGTACGATCGATACGGTTCTAATCATAGTCCTCCCTTTCATCTAATCGCTTTATGCGTCTAACGCGACGCTCTAATTCTACAAAATTTGTATTAATAAATGTAGAGGCAATCTCTTGGATTGTTTGATCATTCATCGAATGAGCGGATAGACAAAGAACATTGGCATTATCATGCTCGCGTGCCAAAATCGCCGACTCTGGAGTTTCGCAATGTGCCGCTCGAATACCTTTAAATCGGTTTGCCTGAATCGTCACGCCGTGCGCAGAATCGCAAATCAGGATACCAAATGCTTCTGGGTCTTTGCGGACTTCCAGCGCAACTGCAATGGCTGGGTCGTTAAAATCGTCACCCTCATGGTATTCAAAGGCCCCTTTGTCTATAGTTTGATAGCCGTGTTCAACCAAGAAGCTCAGCAAAGAATTTTTTCTTTCTAAACCTTTATAGTCTGCGCCTAGATAGATATTCATTACTTGTCCTTTCCAAAATCCACCGCTAATTCTACTAAACGATTAGAATACCCCCATTCATTATCATACCAAGCTACAATCTTAATCATATTGCCACCCACCACGTCGATTAGTGGTAAATCTACGATGCAGGAGCGTGGGTCGCCAATAAAGTCGGACGAAACTAATTCCTCATTTGTCACACCAACGATGCCCTCATAGTATGGTTCCTTGGAGGCCTTGGTAAATAGCTTGACCAGCTCTTCTTTGGTGGTGTTACGTTTTAATACGGCAGTAATATCCGCTAGCGATACCACTGGAGTAGGCACTCGTACAGATAGACCAGTAAATTTGTCCTTTAAGGACGGAATCGTAAGCGCGGTAGCTTTAGATGCTCCAGTAGTGGTAGGGATGATATTTTCTGCTGCGCTGCGACCTTCGCGTAAATCTTTAGCTGAAGCGTCTAATAATTTTTGGGAGGACGTATAAGAATGAACGGTAGACATCATGGCCTTCTCGACACCGAATTCATCTTCGATTATCTTCATAATTGGGGCGATGCAATTAGTGGTGCAAGAGGCAGCAGAGATGATGTTGTCGTCGGGCGTTACGACATTTTCATTTACCCCAAGCACAACTGTTTTGGCGCCGTCTCCTTTCGCTGGTGCAGAAATTACGACCTTCTTTGCGCCGGCCTCAATATGGGCACGAGCGTCCTCGGGTTTAGTGAAAGCGCCGGTAGCTTCAATCACTACATCTATCCCCAACTTTTTCCATGGCAATTTTACAGGCTCACGTTCGGAAAAAACAGGAATCTCGCGCGTGTTGATTATAAGTGATTTTTTATCATAAGAAACTCTTTTATCATAAATACCATAGGATGAATCATGCTTCAAAAGGTAAGCCATCGTGGCGGCGTCCGTGGTGCCGTTAATCGCTGCTACTTGCACATCATGCCGTTCTAATAGTATTTTTAGCGCACAACGACCAATTCGCCCGAAGCCGTTAATTGCTACCTTTATCATTATTACCTCCTGATTCTACTTATGAATAATTATAGCACAATTTGTTCGAAAACAACAATAAAAAAGACTCCCTTAAGGACTGTAAGCTTGGGCGAGCGCCCTTGAGCCTGTCCAAAAAGGAGCTTTTTTGTTAATCTAGCGTGCAAAATGCGCAAATGCGCGGTTGGCCTCGGCCATGCGATGGCAGTCTTCTTTCTTCTTGAAGGCGGCGCCAGTTTCGTTGTAGGCGTCTACAATTTCAGCTTCTAGGCGTTTGGCGTATGGCATGCCGCTGCGTGCACGAGCGGATTGTACGAGCCAAGAAAAAGCAAAATGCAATTGGCGATGCCCAGCAATTGGAAATGGAATTTGATAGTTAGCACCACCTACACGACGAGATTTTACTTCGAAATCTGGCGAAATATTGGCGATAGCTTTTTCCAAAACCTCAACTGGATTTTCTGAATTAAGTTTTTTGGCAGCGCCTTCGATAGCGGCATATACAGCACGCTCGGCGGCTTGCTTTTTGCCATCCAGCATCGACTTGTTAATCAATCTTTGCACGAGCATCGATTGATATTTACGATCCGGACTGACCTTACGAGTTAGGGATTTAGTAGTTTTGCGTGGCATAATTACTTACCCTCCTTTTTTGCACCATATTTAGAACGACCTTGTTTGCGGTTAGCAACACCCTGAAGATCCAAAGTGCCACGTACGACGTGATAACGTACACCAGGCAAATCTGGCACACGGCCACCGCGCACTAGTACCACGGCGTGCTCCTGCAAATTGTGACCTTCTCCACCAATATAGGCCCAAACTTCTTGGCCATTAGTGAGACGCACACGGGCAACCTTACGCATAGCGGAGTTAGGCTTCTTTGGAGTTTTGGTAGTAACCTTAATACAAACACCACGTTTTAATGGTGAATTCTTCTCATAACGCTTGGTTTTAAGAGTATTTATAATAGAACCAAGTGCTGGAGATTTGGATTTTTTGGCAGCCTTTTTACGAGGCTTCCTAATCAACTGATTAATAGTTGGCATTAAAATTCCTCTATATTAATTAATATTTGCCTCATTTTCCGTACAGCAATAGAAAACGAGATGAAACTCTTTAGGCAATTATAGCATAGAATTTAGAAAAAAGCTAGACAATTATGGGTTGGCTGGATATGTCTTGTTACTCGCTAGATGTGGCATATGGAGCTAGATATAGTACGCTAGATATAGCGTAGGGTGGTTACTATATATTATATATAATGTGATACACCTTAAGCTATTATCAGACCATAACTCTAGGCCGCTACTAAGGGCTCCACTGAAGCGTAGAAGTAACGGGGCGGGCTACACAACGGATAGAGTTACCGTAGTCGCGGATGAAGGTATCGCCGTCGGACGGGTAGGCATCGCCGTCCATATTGAAGCCGGCGTAGTAGGAAGAGTTGCTAGCCCCCACGACGGGCGACCAAAAGAGCCCGCCATCGCCGATGGTGTCAAACGAGCCGCCCCAACTGCCGGTAGGAGCAAAGTAGGCAGGCGAGCCAGTTAAAGTAGAAATGCTGCTAAAGGCGCTACTATTGTCGTCATATCCATATTCGCTCCAAAGTCCGTAGAAAGTATCCTCACCGTAGCCAACTCTAGGCAGAGTCCAGCCAGCTGGACAAATAGATTGGTCTATTAGAGTCTGATTGGTAGTATATGATGAAGTGTTGTTCATAGCCACGGCTGCAGACCAGTTGTAATAGTTGCCTAAGTGATAATGAGAATTGCCTGACGATGCTGGAATATTATCGTTTGGTGTGCCGCTCCAATATAGCGTACCTGGATCGTAAGATTCTGGCGTGGTGGTTGAAAACTCCCAAGTAGTATCATTAGCAGCATAGGTAGAGAGACTTGGCGTCCAGTTGGCTGGAATATCAGTATCAGCTGGAGTGTAAGTCTTGGTGGAGTCTATGTCGTGATCTAGGTTTTGGGTCATCCAAAGGTTCCCATCAGCAAGTCTAGCTACGGTGTAGGATTTACCATCACGGTTATCTACGGCGGTGATTTCGGCGCCAGCAGGGATGGAATCTCCCCATGTTCCTACATCTTGCATGTAATAGGTGCTGTCTACTGCATTAGTGGTGAGTGTAAAATTGATCACATTTCTGTATTCGCCAGAAGGCTGGGTGTTAGAAGCTTTGGCACCGATTTTAAATTGAAAGGAGGTGGTGCCGTTAGTGTTTAGCTCTTTTAAGGTTTTGCCAGATTCGGCAGTGTAGATGGGCAGGCCAGAATAGTTAGACCAAGTATTACCATCTTCAGAAATAGTATAGCCCCAAGTATTGTCTGCTGTGAGGCTAGCTAAGCTAGCTGTAGTGGCTAGACTAGTGAAGGTGTTGCCAGTATTGCTAGTGTGGTTAAGGCTGGTATTGCTATAGGATGGATTACTATGAGTATTATCGCCTACGGTAGCAGTGATAACATAGCCAGTGGAATTGTTGGAAGTAGCAGTCACTGTGACGATATTGCTGTCGCTGCTGGTGCCTGGGGAGAGATTGTAGATATTGAGATCGGCAGAAGAGAGGGAGAGTGCGACTGAAGAATTAAAGGTGAATGAGACTGGGATGTCTTGTTGGTAGGTGAGGGCGGAAGAATCGTCCGAATTAAAAAAACATAACGTTGAGATTAGAAAACACAATATTATAATTTTTTTGGCCCCTGTTAAATGGTCTGTTATGTTTTCTAAACTTAATGTTATGTTTTTCTTCATGCATTACCTCATCTTAGTCACCTGATCATGCGGTGCCATTTATAAAAGGCATGCATAAAAATGGCACCACAAGGTGCTATATACAATCATTCTGCGCCAGTTTATAACCGTTCGCAAAAGACGGTGCCTTATGGTGCCATCATTTCTAACGATCGGCCTAGGATACACTGACGCAGAACGGAATGATTGAATATAGCAATATCATTATACCATATTTCTTCTAACGTCAATAAAAAAACATCAAAAAGCCCCTGCGACGAGGGGCCTTTGACTAAGAATTGGTTTTCACGAGATAATCTAATGTTGCCTCGATAATCATTCTGTTTTTAATATCCATTTTAACATTTGGATCCTTTAGGCTCTTTAAGGCTTCGGGGGATTTTTTGTATACATCGCGAAGTTCAGCGATCTTTGCGTTAACTAAATCGTCAGAAACGGTAATTTTTTGTTCTACGGCTAAAGTTTGCAAAGCTAGCGAAGCCTTAACACGGGTCTCGGCGATTTTTCTGGCCTCTTTCTCCCAGTTCTCTACGGTCTCTTGGTTAGCTTTGAGATAATCCTCGAAACTCATTCCCTGCGCAGCGGCGTTTCTGGTCATGTCGTCGCGAATCATTTTAACTTGATCGTCAATCAGAATCTCAGGTGCAGGAACCTTAGAAACCTTTACCAATTCAGCCACCAACTGATCTTTGAGCTTTTCTTGAGCTTGGTGCTTGCTTTGGGCCTCAAGGTTTTTCTTGATATCATCTTTAAGTTCGGCCAAAGTCTTAAAGGGACCACATTTTTTAGCCATTTCGTCATCAATCTTGGCCTTCGTGACTTCGTTAACTTGCTTCAAGAGTACCTCAAAGACAACTTTAGCTCCAGCTAAATCCTTTACACCATAATCTTTAGGGAAAGTTAATTTTAAATCAAACTTATCGCCAGATTCGTGGCCGACAATGCCATCTTCAAATCCTGGGATAAATGATTTTGAACCTAATACCAGGTGATAATCCTTGGCCGAGCCTCCCTTAAACGCTTCACCATCCTTTTTTCCGACAAAGTCGATAATTACCTCATCGGTAAGCTTGGCGGCACGGCGCACTACTTTTTTCTCGGCGTAAGAGCTGGCTAAGTTTTCTAAAATACCGTTAACATCTTTGGCGGTTATTTTGACATCTTCGTGCTTGACGTTGAGTTTTTTGTAATCGCCCAGTTTGACTTCTGGCACGATGTCTGCCACGGCGGTGTATTCCGCTGATTCGCCTGGTACATACTTAGTGACATTAACGCTAGGCAAAACCAATGGAGATTTTGATTCTTTGCGGAACGCTTCAATTACGGTGGAACGTACAGCGATATCAATTGTTTCGGCGTTTAGATCGTTTTCAGGGATAAATTTGGCAGCCACCTCCGTAGGGACTTTGCCCTTTCTGAAGCCTTCGACTTTAACTTCTTTAGCCAACTTAGCGAGCGCCTTTTCTCTTGCCGGCTTTAAATCTTTGCTATCTAATGTCACGGTAATTTCGACACGCGAATCAGAAATCTTCTTTGATTTGGTTTTCATAAATAACTCCTATTTGCTAGTATTATATCATAATTTTTGGTTGGTTGGTATCTCTAAAGTGAGTTAAGGTAAATTTAGAGTTAGCCCCCAATTTAACGTCTGGATTAAGGACTCCAGATGGATCAAAAATATCTTTAATCTCGTTATAAAGTGACAATTCTGCCTCTGGCAACTTAATATTAGTGATGATTGCCTTGAGTCTTCCTTCCGGTGCACCACCAGCTAATTCTCCACCCTGGCGGTCTATCACAAAAGCGCCTGCCTTCAAGAAAGTAGTAGCCTTTTTGTTAAAATCGTCATCTTCTAAATCAAATTTTGGACGTAAATTATATATAGATGTGGCGTAAGAACCATAAAGCTCTAAGTCCAAGCTCAGCTTCTCGCCTAGAACTTTCAGGTCTTTCAGGAAACTTTCCAAATTATAACGAGGCAAGTAAAAATTAGTCAAAATCGGCACTCTCTCACCATGTTTTACATAACTTAGATAGTTTATTAGCGAGTTTTCAAACTCGTCTAGAGTACCTTTATTTTCGTCTGATTCGATAATAAACTTACTGTTGCGCGGCAATTCAGCCTGCAAGGCGGCAATCTTTTTAAGACAACTGTTTTGCCTTTCATCAAAACTCGCAAATACTACAAACCCATCTTCTAGGCGTCTAATCACTCCGTCTAAGTTTTTACCAGTTTCCTTAGCCTCCATGATAATCTTTAAATCATATAAATCTAAAGCACGCGGCTTCATCTCATGGACTGAATTCAGAAAGTCGACAGCCGCGCCAATCTCTTTGAAAGTTGCGACCACGCGTGATGGATGCTTAGTGAGTGGTACTGCCTTTAGAATAACCTCGGAAATAATACCCAACGTACCCTGCGCCCCAAAGAAAACCGGCATCAAATCTACCGATTCGCGCACCGACACGTCGACCATCTTTGGATAGCCAGCTAAGTTGTGAGTGCCTTTTTTGAGCTCCGCCAAAAAATCCTTTTTTTTGCTAATTAACTTGGCAAATTTGCGATAGATTTCGCCTTCCGTAGTTTTTTCTACTGCCTTTTTGGCTAGGGCGTATTTTTTGTAACGCTCGGTTTGTAAGCAATCGCCATTCGCCAAAATGACTTCAATTCTTTCGACGTAGTTTTTGATACCGCCATACTTACCTGCGCAACGATCAATAGTGCAATTAGAAATCAAACCGCCAATCGAATCGTGGTCGTGACCTTCAATTGGAATAGTTAAACCAGAAACCGAAAGCGCTGTATTTAATTCTTTCAAGGTAATACCGGACTGAACGCGCACCAAGCGCTCGCGAGGGTCAATTTCGAGCATCTTGTTGAGCTTTTGCGTAGAAATCACGATTCCGTTGGTAAGGCAGGAGCCGTCCTCACTTCGGCCACCGCCTCTAGCGGTAACCGCAACCTTGATATCTTTAGCGGCTAATTGATTAAAGAACTTTAATAATTTCTGGATATCTTCCGTAGATTCCGGAAACGCTACAAAACGTGGTTTGATTTTAAGGGCCGAGCGATCCGTGGAATATGATTCTAAAATTTCTGGATTATCAAAAACATTGCCGACTGTAAGCTGATTAAGGTATTTCGCAATCTTGCCCATGCTGATAACGATTATATCACAAAAACATAAGAACTATGCTTTAAATCTTGAAATGTTATTTTTTCTTTTTAGTAGATTTTGTTTTATCTTCTTCTTTTGGTGGCTCAAAAATCAAATCAATTTCAAGCATTTTACCACTGGGCCCAAAAAGCACTGGCACGAAACCGATGTATTTATAACCTTTCTTTTCGATATACTCATTAATCACATCACGGTGTTCTTTGATATCGGCATTAATAAGTTTGTTATTGGCGTACTTTAATCTTACGAATTCCATAAACCTCCTTTTTTTGATTATAACACGTATATATAATATATATGGTTGCATGCTATAATGAACGCATGGACGACTTTGACGAATACGATGACGAGGATTATGGCCTCGATAAAGAAGATGACGAATTGTATGATGATGGCTATGATTCTGATGACGAAGATGATTATGGCGATGATTTTGACGACGAAGAAAGTAGTGATGATGACGGTTATCATGATGCTTCCTATTATGAAGCTCTTGGCATAGACGACGGTCGCTTTGATAGAGAACACCACATGCTTCCCCATTCTGGTTTTGGTTCTTCTGTTAATTTAGATGAACTTGACGAAGACCAACGCGAAGCCTACGAGCTCGGCTATAGCATCGGTGCCGAAGATTACGATCTCAGTGACGACGAGTAGGTGTCACATGTTTCTATTTTTCGTGATGATATAATATAGTAATGCGAGGCTTAAAATTCAAAACTAAGAAAAACAGGGTTATCTTCTTTTTGAGTCTTGCCGTTTTTGTGGTTACTACTATTTCTGCTACAACCGCCTTGGTTTTAATGTCTCGAATTGATTATCAATTGGTTGATGCACCAAGTTTTGAAATTAATTCTGAGGTCAACGTTGCTTCGCTATTTTCAAGTATTGATTCAGGAGTGCTTGAACAAGGAGAAGTCTTAATAGATACATCGGAAATAGGCGAAAAAACATGGACGGTGACTTTTTCGAATCAGCTCGGAGCAAAACAAGATGTAGTGGTCTTTTATAATGTCGTCGATACTACCGCACCAATAATTACGGGCGACGAAAGTGAACTCTCGTTTGAATCTGGCGCTACGGATGATATTTTAAGTCGCTATCAAGCGGAGGATAATTCCCAAAAACCAGTCGGACTGGCTATCGAGGGTGATTATAATTTGGGGCAACCCGGTGAATATAATATTAAAATTGTTGCTAAAGATGAATCTGGCAACACTTCAAACAAGGAAGTTACTATTAAAGTAACCGAGCCTCCGCGCCCAACCTACACGGCAGTTCGTGCTGCATCTTCAAGTCCATATTATGTCGAGGTGAACCGCCAACAAAATGTCGTTATTGTTTATTCACTAGGTTCGGACGGCAATTATTCCAATATTGCGAAAGTATTTGTTGCTTCTACTGGGGCCCCCGGCTCTGAAACTCCACTAGGAGATTATTCTGTGTCCGATCGATACGAATCGCTCTTTCTTGTCGGAAATGTTTGGGGGCACTATGCGGTGCGTATTAGCGGGCCATTCTTCTTCCACTCGGTGCCATATTTTACTAAGGGTTCACCTTGGAATAATCTGGAATATCTTGAATATAATAAGCTAGGTAATGGTGCATCGGCGGGCTGCGTTAGGCTCTCCGCTAGTGACGCTAAATGGGTTTATGACAACATTGGCTACGGCACCAAAGTCAAGATATACGATTCTGCTTCGCTTCCGGCTGGAGTTGTTAAGCCTACGGCTATTAAAATTGATGAAAATAGCCCCAATCGTGGTTGGGATCCCACCGACCCGGATCCAAATAATCCTTGGCATTAGCTGGGTACGCCAAGGATGTTAGTTTTGTTGCAACAATCAGAATAACTTTCGCTGCGACAAAAGTTTTTGATTACTTTTCGCCCAAGGTCTTAATCTTTTTGAAGCTCACTTTTTCTACGGCCGCACGCAGTTTGGCTTCGCTACCGTAATGCGTTCTCTGTCCAGGGCTATCGCTTAGCATGTGTTGTGCAAACGGGAAGCTTACCGCTCGCTCTAGTATGCCACCAACGCGGCCCACATTGCAGTATACATCCGCTAATCTTACGTCTTTAAGTGGAACTTCAAGCGCTTGCTTCATTTCTTCTGGGAAAAATGTTAACGAGAATAAATCTCCGTCCGCTTCGCCCGAGGTTCGCCCATAAGCGATCGAGGTGTTTCCTTCTATCCATAGTCTTTGGTTTAAAGGTTTCATTTTTGCGTTTGTGAGGTTCATCTCGCATTTTGCGTATTTTTGCGTAGTTTTGTCAATCATTTCGCACACAAAATCGCCCTCGCAGGTCGTTGTCATGACTGCTTTTGAAACATCTGGTGATTTTAGCCCGTGTTTCTCGTCGTATGAAATCGTGTCGCTAATATAATCGCACATGATCCAGGATAAAAGCCCCGTCTCCGTGTTTTCCGCTACGAGATAAAACTCCGTTCTCGCACCCCAGAAAACGCTCGTATGAATTCGAAACATTGTCACGATGCCATAATATTTTTCGGGGCCGTTTTCGAATACCGCTGTTTTTGCTGGTACAAATCCTGCCGGTAGGTATCGCACGATTTTCTCGGGCTCTGGAATCTCGTAAAACAAAAACGAACAATACGGTTCCACCACAAACGGCATTTTACTCGCTTTTTCCGATGCTTTGGTAACAATTTTGCGCTGTGCCCAAATTGGCAGATGTTTCATTTTGGTTTGCAGATATAGCACTTTGCCAACTTCCATTGGGTTGACAAGTTTTTCTACATTTTTGGCGTAATCTAAGATTTTGCTAGTCATATATTTATTATTATAGTCCTTATTTTCGCATTTTGCGTAAAAGAGCTTTATCTTCTTCTAGTACGCGGTAAGAATCGCAGATTTTGGAAATGGTTTTATTAAAAGTCCATTTGGGGAGCTTGGTGGCTTTTAGATAAGCAAAGGTTTCTTCTGGATATTTAGTAAAACATTCCGCGATCAGCCAAGCGGAAGCCATTTTGATATAGTATTCTTCTCGACTGCGCAGATTTTCGACGCGGTCAAAAATTAGATTTAGGTAGTCAAAATCCATATAGGCGCATTTTAATAAAACCAAGCCAGTGCGGACGGCAAATTCGCGCGGGTCGGTGAGTAGGTTTTCGATTTTTTGATCTAGAAATTCGGCGCGGTGGTTTTTGATCGGTTTAGCTACGCCAGAACAAAATGTGTCACAAGTACACCAGTTGTCGATAATGTCGATTTGAGAATCGAAATATGATTTGTTATTAAAAGCCTTTTGCGGCGTCAATATTTCTTCATACGGCAGCCGACAAATCACCATCCCGCGCGCTAGAACTTCTTCGATTGCGACTGGTTCAGTCTTTAAAAAACTGTCATAGAATTTAGGCGAAATATTATTTGCGATTTCACGAATCTGCGGAATCCTCACGCCAATAAACGGCCGTTCGGTCGGAATGCCTTTTTGGGAAAATTCGCGATAACTATCGTCCGCATAGTAAGCCAATTTTTCCCGAAATTCGCTGTAATTTTCTATCATGTATATATTATATATGAATTATTAGGCTGATAGCTATCTTTTACTTTTGATTTCCTGCAGCTCAAATCGATATTTTTGCTTAACATCTGGATACTTTTCTTTGTCCACTGGACTTAAAAACATTTCGAGTGGGCGAACATATAGTTGATTATTGCCGTAAAGTGCGCGGTAAATTACCATAATTTCATTGGTTTCCGAATGCCTGGCTAAATCTTCGACAATATATAGGTCGCCTTTGAAATGTTTATATACGCCGTGGACTACAATTTCGTGATTCATATTTAAATTATAACCTATTCAGGTTAAATATTTCCATCCTAGCGAACGGTAGAATTCCATTGCGTCTGGCCAGTTGAAGAATTTTGATGCTAGTAGGTTGTATATTTCGTCTGTCATTACAATTGTAAATGCCGTTATTGCTAGGATTAAAAACGCGCGTTTAGACATTCTTTGCGACAGCCAGATGATTGCTGGAACTATCATATACATTAAAAATAATGCCGATATTCCGAAAAACAATACTGATCTTAGACACACAAACCCTTCAATATTGCCGAAATTTAGAATCTCTGTATTATAATCCCAATAGCGCGTTCCGTTCCCTATGGTATACACCAGCCAGCCGCCGACAAATTCTACGATTCCGGAAATTGCTATCGCGAGCAAAAACACTGCCCACGGGTGTTGTCTTATTTTCCAACAGCCAAGCACGATTAACACTGCGCCGATTGCATAAATATTGATCCAGGGTAGGAAATTCCCGCCTTGCATATAGAATTCATCGGTCCCGCCGTCAAAAAAATAAAAGATAAATTCATAAACCCAACCAAAAAATCCTGCAAATACCGTTATGAGCATCATTAATCCCGCCCATTGCCAACACTCTAGTTTCATTTTTTCTTTCAAGTATTCGTGAAATAGTTTTTTGAATGGTTTTTTGTTGGTGAGTTTTTTGTTCATATGTTTATTATAGCACTTGTGCTAAAGTCTTCCCTTCGTGTGACGACGAACGCGAAGCCTATGAAATGGATTACGGTATCGGCGCCGAAGACTATGATCTTAGCGATGATAATTAACAGAACTCTTGACTGGACCCTGCTACCATTGCTATAATGGTAGCAGGAGGCATGAGAATCTAGAATCATGCCTGGATTGGTTAGTTTACTGCTCGTCTACGACGACAGTAATTTTTTTGTTCCGTATAAATCCCCCCTTTACGGAACGGGCGCACCACACCACGTCGCAGCCTCTTATCTCTAGCTCGCGTTCAATTTTGTCGCCCGTTCCCTTGAAGGGGAATCTATATTACTCGCAAACAAAACTTCTCCAACCCACCCTCTTTCTAGCATGCCCCAATATATAATACAACCCCCCAATCATCACAATATCGAGCATAACTGTTTTTATCCAAGTTATCCAACTTATCTTGCTTTCGCTAAAATCTCATTCCACTCTGCTAATCTTTAAAACTTTTCAAAAACTCCAGCGCTTTCTTCGCCATCACTGGATCACGCGGATTCATCTTGAAAAACCCATCTAGTACATAGTTTTGCTCCAGCACGGCCTTTTCCGCTTCAAATAAATTATCATCAAACCACACAAAATCCGAATCCATGTCGATCGCATCGGTTTTCAGCGCTCCCCATTCCGTCGGCAAAACCTTGGCATATAACTCATCCACAAATTCATCCGGAAACTCTCCCCGCAGCGCAAAATCAGTATGATTCACTCCGCTACGGCAATGCGTGGTAAGCCAATATATTTTGCCGGGATAACTATCTAGACAATATCGAAGCAAAGCCATCACATCTTCCTTCGGCGACGCTGTCGCCCGAATCACCACGTCGATATCGAAATATATCTTGTCAATCTTCTGCATTTTCGTTTAATTCTTTTTCTTCCTAAACAGCTTCCCAAGATGCGCCGCATAACTAGCCTTCTCGGCAATGTTAATCGCATCGCCAAGCCCCGGCACACTCCGCGCCACATCATAAGCCTTCTGATGTACCGCCGCCCGCGTCGTCGGCACAGCTTTTTGGAGCGCCTGCTCCGCCGCGCTTTGCGCCACGCCCGCCGACGCACCTTTTACCACACTTGCGGTAGCATCCTTCTTCGCATCTACCGCCAAATCATCCGCAGACCCTGCACCATTTGCGGTATTTTTAGCTGTCCCCTTCGTCGCAATTTCGGTAAATAAATCCAGATACCGCTGATTCAGCGGACTGTTCGCAAACTCCGTTTCAAACTCCCCCACATCTTTACATTTCGCCCCCAGCTTTTCAATCTCCGCAAACAGCGCATCAATCTTCCCCTGCGCCTCCGCATCAATCTCAAAACTCGCCCCAAAAGCCTCCCTCCGCGCAGTGATTGATTGATTTATGTACTTATCCATAGCTCGATTATATCAACAATGCATATAATTATCCAAATCGCTTTCAGCCAGCATTATTACATCCACCCCATTTCTCTTCAAAATCTCCTGAATCTTAAGCACTAAATCAATTATCTTGTCGACACCAGCATCTTTTCCTTTTTCGCATCCAAGCATAGCATCAGAAAATACCCTAAGCCTTCCCTCGCCGTCCATAAAAGCAAAGGAATCCATCGGCACATCCAGAGCGTATACATATTCTTTTTTCGACTTTTCAGCATCAGTCAGTTCCATTTGTTGTTCGATTAAACCCTCAATTTCCCAAATTACCTCCTTATTAACAGTATATTGAGTAAGTTTCTCATCGTAACCTCGCCACACTAAAACGTTGTTGTTTTTTCCAGGAAAAATCATCACCCTGCAGATCTCATTATCTCCCGGGTATGCATACCCCCATGTATGACTATATCCAAATAAAAACATGTTCCTCCTTAATATTATTATACCCCACGCCGCCAAAACTATGTCACGCACATGGTATAATAAAACCATGGAAAAGGTTCAACGAGAAATCGAAAAGTTTAACGAAGAACGCGACTGGGATCAATTTCATAGCCCAGAGAATTTGGCAAAATCAATCGCTATCGAAGCTGGCGAACTACTCGAATGCTTCCAATGGGATAATAATTATAATAAAGAAAATGTCTGCGACGAGCTAGCCGATGTATTTAATTATTGCTTTCAGCTAGCGAGTAAATTAAATGTAAATCCAGAAGAAATCATCCTGAATAAACTCGAGAAAACTCGCAAAAAATATCCAATAGAAAAAGCTAAAGGTACCAGTAGGAAATACACGGAGCTTTGATATGACAAAAATCTCAAACGAACTAGAATTTACTGAAACTACTGGCCGAGATGTTGCAGCGATTAAATACGGCAAGGAGTGGCCGTTAGTTTATTTATTGTTTAACGACGAAGAAGTATATATCGGTGAAACCGTTGACGCTAGCACGCGCATGAGCCAACATTACGAAAATCCGGAGAGGCGCAAGTTGAATCGCGTTCGCTTGATTTCCGATGACACTTTCAATAAATCTGTCATTTTAGATTTAGAGGCATTTTTAATTTCGCACATGTCCGCAGATACTAGGTTTAAATACCTTCAAAACGGCAACGCTGGACACCAAAAGCATAATTATTTCCAAAAGGACTACTACGAATCACAATTTTCTGGTATTTGGGAAGGTCTAAGGCGCTACGGTCTCGCTACGCAAGAAATCAAAAAAATTGAAAACAGCAACCTATTCAAATATTCTCCGTTTAAGTCTTTGACTGCCGATCAATATGCAATTTCGATGTCGATTATCGATTCTTTAGTTCGTGATATTAATGCGCAAACCGAACGTTCATTCATTGTGAATGGCGCGCCTGGAACTGGTAAAACCGTGCTTGGAATATATTTAATGAAGCTTTTAACTTCAAACATCGATGATGATTTGGATTCTGACGACGAGCAGTTAATTGAAAACTTACAAAAGCTTCATCAACTCTGGCCAGATTTTAAAATCGGCATTGTAGTATCAATGGCAAACCTTCGTAATATATTGAAAGATGTTTTTCGGTCTACTTATGGACTTAGCGATGCAATGGTTTATAGTCCAAGTGAAATCGCGAATTCGACTGAAAAGTTTGACTTACTAATCGTAGATGAAGCACACCGCTTAAAGGCGCCACGTAATGTCGGTGCAGAGATTGGCAATATTCAGCAAAATAATCTTAAACTTGGTCTAGACAAAACCACCGGCACTCAACTTGATTGGATTATCAAGAAAAGTAAATATCAGATTTTCTTTTATGATGCCATGCAAACTATCAAACGCGCCGATGTGGACGCAAGCGATTTTGAGTTAATTAAAGAAAAAGGCGCCAGAAGCTTTGAGCTTGAAACTCAAATTCGATGTAAGAATGGTGGCGAAGCATATATCAATTATATTCGCTCACTTTTCAGCGATACGCCGCCAGCCCAGACAATAGATTTCAAAGATTACGACTTAAAAATATTCGACGATGTTTACGAAATGACGGAAACTATTCGGAAGAAAAATGACGACGAGAAAATCGGCTTGTGTCGTAATATCGCTGGCTACGCTTGGCCATGGAACACTAAAGGAATCTATCCGCCCGAAAACAAGACCGAAACAGACGCTCTAATATCTCACGGCAATTACGATATTGATATTGATGGACATAAATATATTTGGAATGTTAAATACGATGGCTGGATTAGTACGCCGAATTCAGTAAACGAGATTGGTTGTATTCATACAATCCAAGGATTTGACTTGAATTATGCAGGCGTGATTATCGGTAAAGATTTACGATACGACGAAGTAAACAATCGGCTTTATATTGATAGAGATTCATATTTTGACAAAAGTGGCAAAAATGCCACCGATGACGCTGCGCTCAAAAAGTATATTTTAAATATCTATTCCGTTCTCTGCACTCGCGGAATAAATGGAACTTATATCTACGCCTGCGATAAAGGGTTGAGAAAATATTTGAAGAGGTTTATCAAGGCTAATCAATAAATTCTAGAACAGCCCTCTTCTCTCATTCGCATCAATATTTTTAGTTCCGTATATGTTAATTCTATCCATATCGCCATCATAAACGACTATCAAATGTTTTAATCATTCACTTCGCGGAACTCTACAATTTTTTCTTTCACATAAGCGACGCGTTTACCAGACGAACGAACATCATTGGTAAATAAAAGATCCTCATTTTGCCCAGCTACTTCAACCCGCCGCCATCTCTTATCGCTTTTAGCCCGATGCGTTTTATATCGAATTTCTATTTGTTTAGCATAATGTTCTTTTATAAACTGCTGTAAATCCTTTTGGAACGTAAACCCATCAAACCTAATCGTTTCTTCTTCTTTTTTGTTTTCCTTTTCACCGCCACCTGCATTTATTATAAAGAATCTACTCAAATAATTCTTGAGGGTAAAATTATCATCAAATAGCCCATCCGTATCTTTGCTAACTAAATCCCCAACTGTACTAATCCCGATTTTCTTTAATTCATCAACAATCCCAGAAGGAAAACCTATCTTCTGAACAGAATCTCCCAGTTCCACATTTGTCATTATCATTACACTACTCCCTCAATTATTTCATCCGCTTCCTCCCTAGTCACCACCGCATCAAACCCACCAATTAGCGCCATCATATCGCCCACTTCATCATGACCACCAACATAATTAAGTGATGAATCCTCAAATCTCCTAAATTGATATACCGCTTCATTCACGTGCCCCTTATTAAATACGCCAATTTCGCACATCAGTTCAAAATCTCGCACTGTAATCCCAGTCACTCTAGTAAATAACTCCGGCTCAAGCTGCGTAATCACATCTTTCAGAGTTTCCTCACGATATTCAGTCAGATACATAAATACTGGCACTCGCGTGAGAAACTTCAATAGTTTTTCTCGCAACTTTTTCTTAAATCCATCATTCTCTTTCTTTTCTTTCTTCTCCCGCGGCGTTAATTCCTTTCCTTCCTTCTTCGTCTGATTAATCGCCTTCTCTCTCGCAATCACCTTTGTCATATCTTGCCTCAGATTCCGGAAGTCCTCAATCTTTTCTAGCGCCGCCATCAGCTCGGCATTATTGAGTACCTTTTCCAATACCACATTCGAAACATCCACCAATCTCGCCGATTGCCATCGTCTCGCGAGCATCGTCGAACCAATCCCAAATGTCGAAATATCCAGCACCGACTTCGCGTCAAGCGATTGCATTACATATCCGTCATAACTTAGTATTGGCAAAAAGTGCAAAAACTCTTGAATTTGCTCTTCTGGTTTTCTCTTATCACCTACCCCCAACCCAGAAACATAATCCGATATTAGCTTAATCGCTCTCGTCGGCGCAAAATCAAACACATAGCAAGTTTCCTTAAAGATTTCCTTTTCACCTGCCTCGTTCGTATAAGACCATGGTGACTGTGCTCGAAATCCCGCCTGAAAATATGTTTCCGGCGCCGTAATATTACGCAGGAAAAACACGCCAGTCCAAGGTCTTACTGTTACGCCAGTCGTTAATTTTTGACATGACAGTGTAATCGTTTTTGTCGAAAATGGATCATCAGTTATCGCCTCCATCACTGGCACAAGTGCCGCCTCGCCCATCCCAGCTTCATTTCCTGCTGCACAAACAATCTTATACTGCCTAAAGAAGTTGTTTCGCTCTAACAACCTTTTCATCGCCTTACAACTCGGAACATTTGGTAGTAACCAAAAGGTATGATTGAGCACAGATAAAAGTCTTGCATCTTCATACGGAATTGGTGGCCTCTTTGCTGCAAACCCATCCTCAACATTTTGTTCCAGATTAGCTCCATGTAAAATCGACAAAAACGCTTGCACATCATTTTCGCGGTCAAATACATATTCGCCCTGCTCATTTTTCTTCGCCGCAAAGAAGGTATTGAGATCAAATTCATTAAATTCTCCCTGCATCGCCACTTCGCGCAACTTCTCTGGCATCTTATATGTCATCATCACAATTTGCGGTAACTCCGCATAAGGGTTATCTTTACGCCCCGCATATTCCTCTTTCTTTCTCTGCTCATCTGCATAAGTCCAGTTCGAAATCTGATCCTCCGCAAATTCCCCATCCGCAATCGCCCGGAATGGCGTTCCCGACAGATACACATAGTGTTTCACGTCAAGCGGCATCGTCGCCTCAATTTCACCCTCCTCATCGCCCTCTTCTGGCATCACCGTCTCGTTGTCATCTTTTGCTTGCCCCAGTTCTTTCGCCGCATCACGCCACGCTCCGAAATGGTATTCATCCACGAACATCGCATCCCACGATTGCTCATACATCTTGATAAACTTTTCTTTTACCGTCTTGCCTTTATCTCTTCCCAAGATATCTTGATAGCTTGCAAACCACACAATCGGTTGCGACTGGTCAATCTTATTCCAATCATAATCACCGCCCTTAATGAATTGCCAACCTTCAAAATCAATATGCTCTTCCAAATCATCACGCCACTGTTTCGCCGTCGCTGGTTTATAAGTTAGCACCAAAATCCGCTTCCAATTCATTTTCTTAGCGAGTTCATACGCCGTAAAAGTTTTCCCAAAACGCATTTTCGCATTCCATAAATAATGTGGCGCCTTATCGTTCTTCGGATTCGCATCATAAGTTCTAAAATACGATTCCGTCTCACGGATAAATTTCTTCTGCTCGTCACGGGGTGCATAATCTTTCGTCCGAGCTTTCTGAACCATCCGACCATGTTTCACTGTCAGGAATGCTTGCCTAACCGTCGCAACATCCGTCTCGAACCATTCTGTACTCGAACCATCTTGATTCTTCAATCGCTTTACACCTAAATCTTCTAGCGCATGATGTACATCATAATCGCGAAACAAATGCCCATCAACGGTAACCGCATAATCCACAAATTCAATATGATATTGCGGGTTCGGCGTATTCACTAGCCCTTGTTGAATTCGAATATTTACATCATCCTTCGTCGTATCCCCCACCTTAATCCCAATTTGTCCATTCGCCGTATAGGCATAAATCTGCCTCGGCTTGGCTTGATAATTCAAAATGTCACTCATTTTTAATCTCCTCTATTATTTCGCTTGGTGGTATTTGTTCCAATCTATCTATCAAAAAATACAAGTCATCAGTTTGGCCTTTTATTAAGTATTCTTTTTTCACATACGGATTATTCGTACTTAACACTTCATTATAATTACTGTATAAAACGTCAATATCTATATCCTGTGGCCACTCTTTTTGGAAGATTGAATTATTGCGTAAATACGGTATCTCATTCAAAGTCTTTTTTCTTAATATCTCTCTCAATGTATTACCGTGTGCAATTTTATTTCGAAATTGTTCAAGATTCTGAATTGTTTTTAAAAAGAACAGCAACTCTTTCTTCCAATTGCTATCTTTATATCTTTTTATTATTTCCGTCAAGAGAATCCGTTTCTGTTCAAAGCTTAGTTTTGCGCTATCGTTGATAGCATAAGACAACTCAATATCGTCACCAATAAATGCAGCTAATAATTCAGACATTATTTTATCTATTTCAGAATGGCTTATTATTACGTCGGCTATTTTTTCGTAGTCATTCAGGTCTTTCTCCCTATCTCTATTTACTAATGCCATTATTCCATCTCCTTAATCATTTTTTCGATAAAGCTAATTTCGTCTTCTGACAAATCGTATCTTTTGTACAGTTCCTCATCCGTCCATTTATGGTCCATTGGTAAATCCGGTACAAACGAAAAACAAGCTTTACTCATATTCTGCGTAGGAGTCCGTAGCATTATCATAAACCTCACAAATTTCGTTTTCATATAATCTACAAAATACTCAGCATCTGCATTAGATCGAAAAGGGCCAACAACTAGAAACGTTTCTGTGCAAACGCTAGGCTTGTCAGCAACAAAGACTGTTCCGATTATATTGTTCGGATAAACGCCGTTCACGCTACCTGCCTTTGCTAATAAAACCTTATCTGCATCTATTAAATTCGTCGATTGCTGAACCAAAGTCCTCGGAATATATCCAGTTTTTTTATTCATCATGTACAGTTTAACCTTATCTGGGTTATTAATCTGATCATACTTCGAATAATTACTGCCAAAACCAAAAGGCCTCCTTGAAGAAACTTTTTTATCTAAAGTTTCTTCTCCCATTTTTTGGACTTTTCTCAAAATCGACGTTCCATCATTCCATCTAATTAGAATATCCCATTCATTAAGTTTTCTTTTTGCGAGAGATGAAAAATCTTCTCCATAAACATTCGTAATCTCACAATCTCCACTGTAGTCTCTATCCCAAATAAAATAATTGACACCACCTTTTATCTCAACCCCAGGGAAACAATCATTAGCATTTGGGTAATCAACTATCTTCTTAATATGCTTGTCATTCAGCATCTCATCCCGGAAGCTATCTAGCCCCTTCCCTCCAGCAAACCAACGAGAAGGCACAATAAATGCTATATACCTAGCATTTAGTCGTTTTGCCTGTTGTATAAACAAATGATATATGGGCATAGCGGAAGAACCAACACCCCCACCATCCCCAAGTTGATATGGTGGATTCCCCACAATCACATCAAATTTCATAGTTTTTAATGTCTCCTCTTTTAAATGGATAAATTGATATGCATGGTTTTCTAACTCCCCCATTCCATCACGACTACCGAGCACCTTCTCGTTTTGTGATAGTCCACAAAACGTACATTTCCCCATCTTAAAATGATGTTCCATCGGCACAAAGATGATATTCCCTTCATTGTCATTGAACTTCACTACCGACTTGTCGCTCATCGCATTCTTCGCGTAATACACGCTTCGCCGGCTCATTAATGCCGTAAGTCTTGTAATCGGCATCCCATACAACATTTTCTTAAAAATATGCTCACGTCTCTCCGCTTCATCCGGAATCGCATCCTTCAGCCCCACCATCAGACGAATCGCAATCTGTCTTAAAAACACACCCGTCTTGCAAGCTGGATCCAGCCATTTTAGATTCGGATTGCTCCACACTTCCTCTGGTAGTAAGTCCAGTACCTTATCCGCTAGCTCCGGTGGCGTAAATACTTCATCCGAACTAAGATTAGCAATGCAATCCAAAATATCCGGATTTCGCCTATCCTTATAATAGTGCGAAAGATTTAGTAAGTTTTTACTTACATTCGTTGGCATTTTCTCCTCCTATTTTTAAATAATGCGTTGGTTTTATTCGTTTCTTCGACGACAAAATCCCTAATTCCAAATCCACCAATCTATATTCATTCCGCACGAAATAATAATCGCGCGGCACCGTATATTCCACAAAACAAATCTTCTCTTTACCATTCAGCATGTCACCAAGCTGAATATTCGTACGCAATATCTCCTTCACGGCATCAAAAAACTCCGGCCTACGATTTTTCGTCGGTACTCTTTCTTTATAAAACTTCTCAATTATTGATTTGAGCCGTTCATGACACTCTTTGATATTATCCGGCATAATATCCACGCCATACATGGTAGATAGTGCCGTTAGTATTGCAAATTCCGTATCATCTTGGTTCTTTTTCTTAATTGCCTTTTTAATATCTGCAAGCCGCCTCTCCAGTATCACCACCAAGAAGTTTCCATTCCCGCAAGCCGGCTCCAAGATTCTCTGATCTTTATAATTCCGATGCGCATCCGCCGTCAGGTCCAGAATATTATTGATTTCCCGAAGCTCCGTAAAAACCTCGCCCCGATTCCGCACGCGGTCTCGCGACTTAATACCTTTCTTAACAGAAAAACTCTTCCGTGAAGAAGAGTTTTCTACAACTTTTTGATTCTTTTGGGGCATTGCAGAAAACTTCTTTCTGCAATACGACAACTACTAGGGCCCAATTCATTTACCACAAAAAATGGAACCCCCATACGGTTTGCAATACACCAACATTAGCTTCCATAAAGGGGCCAAAATTGGGCCGATGAGGGTCCCACTTTCCCTTTTATAGAAACTAAGGTTAGCGTATTGCCAAACTGTTAATGTTGATGTATTGCCCCTTAATTATACCATACTTTACAAATTACTTACTACGCTCCATGATTGAATCATTACCACACCACAATACCCCTTCGTATCCTCATCCATAATATACGTCGTCTGTTATATTTCAGCAATTTTTCATGTTCATCCGGCAACAAACTGCCCTTTGCCTCATTACACGCTTTGTGGGCGAGCTGATAGTTTTCTATTACATTCTTGCCGCCTTCCGCCAATGGCACAATGTGATCAATTGTGAGATCATCTAAACTTTTAATCTTTTTCCCACAAATCGCACATCTTTTTCCTCGTTCCCAAACCAACTGCAACTTAGCCTTAGTCTTTGCTCTGCTTGTTTTTGTTGTCATTTTTACCTCCACTTTTTATTATTGTCAATTTCATCTACGCCCGGAAAAGCATCTCTCATTCTTCTCGCAATCACATCGTCGGAAACTCTGAAGTGTCTACGGACTTTCATCAATATTCTCCCCAGCTCGCTAGGACTAGCATTCCAATAATTTCTTACAAAACTTCCATCAAATCCATCGTTAAGTACTCGTACTAATTCCGCTTCTGGCACTAATAAGTTTCCAGCAAAATAATTGGCCTGAAATTCTGCATAATCATTAGTAAATCGACGGAAAAACCGGAACCATTCATCTAAACTTTTAGTGACATGGGGGCAATACTTACGATGTAAAACAAAGTGCCCAAGTTCATGCGCTACACTAAACCTATATCTGTGACTATCTCTCTCAAACTCACGACTATCAACATAGATTGTTCTAAAATCCGCTGAAATAAAAGCATCCACTCGAAATGTCTTTGATAAATCAATAATCGGCAGAATCCCAATTCCTAAATCATCACAAATAGCTTCCACGTCGACTGGAAATGCCCCATTCCAACATTCCTCCAGCGTATCCTCCACATTCCTTACTATATTATTCTTATTTAAGTAAGGAACTCTCCCACCCTCACCTAAATAAACCATATCGATTAATCCTCCTTTCCAGAATTCTTAATCATGTCTAAGAGTTTCTTTACCTCCGTCTCGTCTAGCTCCTTATTCCTCAATGTTCGATAAAACGCTGGTAAAACAGAAGCAATTCGTTCATTATCTTGCAAGTCTTCGGGTAATTCGTTCTTCGCGACAGCGGCGAGGTCCATAAACTCTTGCCATTCATCAGAATCATCACGAAGCCTCAAAGCCTTAGCCAGCTTCGCAAGTTTTTTGCTATCTTTTGGCGGCAAAGTCACACCATTCTCCAATCTAGATATATATGCTAAATCAAAACCAGACTGCCTAGCGAACTCACGCACCGTTCCAACTTCCATTCTTTTTTTCTTGAATAATTCATGGAATTTCATAATGCTCCTTGTTGTTATTAATATACAACAAGTATACTCTTGTTGTATAAATAAGTCAACACAAAAAATTACACCAAACCATCTTTGCATTAAAAGCTAAACTACTTTATTTATTAACTTCGAAAAAATCACCATCGATCTTCTTAATATCGTAACTATGCACCGTCTGAACGCCTACCCCAAATTCAACCATTAATCTAGATAGTGTATCGCCATCAATAAGGACGACCATCTTATCGGCACTTTTCGCGCACTCGAACGCCCCATCACTAAAAGAAGAAGTAGTTATAAAAAAACCTTTACTCGACTTATTTGTTGACAACGAACCTATAAAATCCCTAATTTCCACACTTCCGACATTATTTGCCCATCGTTTAGCCTGGACATAGATTTTCTCCAAACCAAGATTATCCTGATTAATTATTCCGTCTATACCGCCATCTCCGGATTTCTTCGTTACGCTGACGGCCTCATCTGAAATCCCTCCATACCCCATTTTCCTTAAAAGCTCCATCACAATATACTCAAATCTGTAAGGATCAACTTGTAATAGGTTATTCAAGAGTTCATCAGCGAGGCCATCGTTCATTTCCCGAAAAGCTTTATCAAGTTCTTCTTCAGGAGTAAGGTTGCCATCATCAACAGAATCCTCTCCTTTTTCCTTCTTCGAAGAAGAAAACTTCGCAAACTCAGGGTATTTTTCTTTCAACATTTTCCGCGTAATCTCGCTAGGACGTGACTCAAGCAATTCTTCTCCCCTATCAGTTATTCTATAATGCATCTTAATCGGTTTTTCTAACAAGAGAGCGTGGTTAAAGTATATTAATGACCAATAGACCCTATTACGCAGCCTCGTATCAGTTCCACTTGGAAGTAGCTCTTGGGCACCCTCATCACTAATACTCATTTTGTCCTTGATTATACGACAGCATTCATCAACAGAATACATCTTTCCATCAGAAAAAATCTCCAAAACCGGTAACAGAAAACTTTGAAAACTTGGTATACTCATAATAATCTCTTTTTTCTATTATATTAAACCATCGATAATCAACCTGCGTTATGGCATCCCCATGGGCAATATAGACAATTCAGATATCCATCACCACCTTATTCTCCACTATCTCCATCCCTTCAGCCGTCAACCTAATCCTTTGTTCTTCGCATCCGCCGAACCCAAATCCAGCCGCTAGCGCCCCATCAGCAGCTACCACCCGATGACACGGCACCCAAAGCTCCCTCGGCACACTCGAGGAACCCCATTCGTACGGATTCACATGCAAAGCATTCCCCACCGCTCGCGCTGCGCCCGGCCGCCCTACCATTAGAGCAATCTCGCCATAAGTCGCCACATGACCTGGTTTAATTTTTCTCACCGCTACATAAACATCTTCCCGAAAGCTCATCCCAGATTCCATTTAGCGCAAAAACTTTAAACTTTTACCCCCAGCATCTCACTTCTTCCATCTCTTCAGCGTCGGAAACACTTTCGTACAATACTCTCGCATCTGTTCATTCGTCATCCCCGCCTGCTCACCGAACTGCGAGCATTTCTCAACATATTCCTCCATCGTACACTTATCCAAAAACTCACCCTTATCATAGCACCACTTACAGTAATCTTTATTTACGCTACCATCCGCATTCGTACCAAACATATCATCCGACGTTAACGGCATCGCACAACTTTGACAAATAGCTTGTTCCATAAAATCCTTTCTTTATTTACCACCATTATATCACCACGAAACAACCCAATTTGTTATATAATGATTACATGGAAAACAACAAAACACTCGTCATCTACTTCTCGGCTCAAAACCACACTAGGAGCGTCGCAACTAGAATCGCGGCAAACTTAAACGCCGATATCTTCGAAATCGAACCAGCCGAACCTTACACCGAAGATGACCTCGACTGGACCGCTTCCGACTCACGCGTTTCTAAAGAACACGACGACGCGTCTCTCCAAGACGTTGCCCTCAAAACCACAACCGTTCCCAATTGGGACTCCTACGACACCGTCTTCATCGGCTACCCAATTTGGTGGGGTCTCTCCGCCTGGCCAGTCGATTCTTTCGTCAAGCAAACCGATTTCACCGACAAAACCGTCATCCCCTTCTGCACTTCTCACTCCTCCGGCCTAGGTAGTAGTGACACGAATCTACATTCCAAAACCACTACTGGCAACTGGCAACCCGGCCACCGCTTCTCCCAAGACGCCACCGACGCCGATATCAAAGAATGGACCGACAGCTTGTAGATGTCTTTTATTTATTGCGACTATGGATAGTCACAATAAACTTAGTTAATCGCTTATCGCTTTCACATTTAATTCCCCAACCATTTCGTTCACAAATTGCCTTTGCAATCGCAAGCCCAAGCCCAGAACCATCCTTAGTCTTGTCTGTTTGGTAAAATCTATCAAACACTTTTTCCAAATCATCTTTCAAAACTCCTACACCGTCATTTGAAACCACAATCTTCCCATCACTTAAATCAATCGATATTTTTTTATCACCATACTTTGTCGCATTATCCATCAAAATATCCAAAACCTGCAAAATATCTTGTCTAGGCAAAAGCGCAACCTTCTCTTTAGAAGAACTCTTGAAACTAATCTTCCCAGCAAACTTTGGCTTAAATATTTCTATCCGTTTCTCGATTTCCTGCTTCAAATCAACTTCTTCAGGCTTAGTCGCGTCAACACTCCCCGCGTCCATTTTTGCAAGCTGTAATAAATCAAGCACCAGTTTATTAGCATGATTAATCTCGGTTTCAATATTATCCTTCCATTTCTCATTACTTTTATCGACTTCAAGCGCCTCCATATTAGCCTGAATAACCGCGAGTGGCGTCTTTAACTCATGCGACGCATTTGCAATAAAAATCTTTTGCTTATCATAAGATTCTTCAACTGGTTCAATTATTCTCTGCGAAGTATAGTAAATAATCAGAAACACCGCCACTTCAATGATGGCACCAACGCATAATAGTGTAATTAATAAACGTTGACTACCTTCTTTTCTATCATTATGAATGAACTCTTTTAGATCCTGATCGTCGTAAATCATTGAATTTGATATATTTATTTCTAGCATCGGTCTCGGCTCTGGACGCATCGCAGATGAAAATAGCATAATCAAAACACCAGACAAAATCAAAACCACAGTCGTTATTGTCATAGTAATAATAATGATACGGTTACGTAATATCTTAAACATTTTCTTTGCTCGTTAGTTTATATCCAAGACCGCGAATGGTTACAATTCTAGTTTTGCTATGAATCTTTTTAAGTAACTTTCGTATCCGTGACATATATGATTCTACATAATTATCCTCACCCAGTCCATCTTCTCCCCAAACTTTCGCTAGCAAATATTCTTTACTCACTAATACATCTGGAGTTTTAATTAATTCACTGATAATCTCAATTTCCTTCGCCGTCAATTGTTGGCCGTTCAGGGTTGCATTAGTTTTATCCAATACTAAATCACCGTAAGTCACGTCCTTATTGTCAATGATTTTTGGACGACGTACCAAAGCCTTAATTCTAGCCACCAGCTCAGCGGTCTTAAAAGGCTTAGCCAAATAATCATCCGCTCCATGATCCAAGTGACTAATCTTTGTTTCAACCTCCGACAAAGCTGACAACATAATCACCGGTGTCTGCACATTTTTTTCGCGCATTCGTTTTAAAATATCTGTTCCCGACAATTTCGGCAACATAATATCGAGCACCACACAATCATAAATATCGCTCATTGCATTTTCTAACCCTGCTTCGCCGTCACTTACCAAATCCACCGTAATCCCCTGCTTTTCCAAATTATGTTTCACGGCTTCCGCTAGAAAAGTCGCGTCTTCAACATATAGTATTCTCATATTTTTTCCTTGTTTAATTATAATATAATTTTGCTTTCTCAAACTCAAATGAAACTGAAAAAGGTCTTAGCTTATTTTTAAGGCCCTTTTCAGAATTAGCAAAGATAATAGTCCTACATAACAATTGAAAGGAGCAATAATCATGAAAAGTGAAGACAATAAAAAGAAAGATACAGTAAAAGAAAAACTTATTATTTTTACAATTGGTGTCCTGATTGGCGCAATTATCTCGACTGGTGCCTTTTTCGCATACATCAAACTCGCCGGAGATAATAACAGTGGACAATCAATGCAGATGCCAAGCGGTACTCCGCCCGAGATTCCTGGCGGCGCTCAAGGTGGCACTCCGCCCGATAAACCAAGCGACGAAGATAACCAGTCAAAAACTCCGTCCGAAAAGTCAAATAACGAACAAGACAATAGCCTTTAATAGTTAAAACAATAATATTATTAACTCGCACGCTCAACTTACTTATGCTATAATAAAAGCATAAAGGAGTAGAGGTGCGAGTTACTAATTTTTTTAAATCAAGATTAAAAACTATAACTTATATTTTAGTTGCTGGAATTATCGTCGTAAGCTCATCTGGCTCATTTATGGTCAAAGCTTTTACGACAAGCTCAGATGAAATCACGGTTACTTACCCATACTATGCTTTTATCGAGGATGAAAACAATCCATGGGAAAGTGTCTATGATGCGCTTGACGCTACTGGTACTATCAATTACAGTGACTTTTATTTCGAAGAGCCTTCCCCTGGTGACCACCCTAAGCTTCGCGCCATGTCATACGCTCTTGCACTCGCTGGCTACGAAAATCAAAACGACGGCTATCCATACGACCCATCTAAGCCTAATCCCAAACTCTATGACCTTCTAAATCAACTCGGTTTTTCTGACTATCAAAGTTGGGATCTTTCTTCGGAAGACGACGGCCACTCCATGGGCACTACTATTGCGCGAAAAACATTAGCTAGTGGTCAAGAATTAGTAGTGGTCGCACCACGCAACTATAATTACATGACTGAATGGCTTTCTAATTTCAATGTCGGCACGACTGGCGACCATGCCGGATTCTCCGAATCTGCTGGCTTTATCGTAGATAGATTTAGCCAATATATGTCGAGCCGTAATCTTGCAAATTGCAAAGTTTGGGTAGTTGGTTATTCGCGTGGTGGCGCCGTAATTGACTTGTTTGCAAAAACCATCAACAAAAACCTTGCCAATTACAAAATAGCACCAGACGATTTTTATGTTTATACCTTTGGCGCACCAAGAGCCAGCACTGTAGCAACTGGCTACACCAACATCCACGACGTCAAAGATGGTAACGATTTGTTACTTGGCTATGTTTTTCCAGAACTGTGGGGATTCTATAATACTGGCACTTACGAAGAGATCCATCCCGCCGACCTTGAAATAATTACTTCTATGGTTAATATTTCTGATCTCACCGACAGTACGAGAGTATATAATATCCTCGCCGATAACCAAAAACTCGTCGAAGAGGTTAGCACCATGAACGGTCGAGACTACATGGATTCATGGCTTAAATTCGTCAACGAAAACGGCCTTACTCGCGAATACTTCGACTCAGAAGTAAAACCTCCGCTATCTGAACTTATGAAAATTTATCAATTGAGACATCTCGACAAACAATCCGAACTTACTGATTTTATTACAAGTACTGACGGCTTAGTTGGCATGATAGCTTTAAATGCATTCACTGATTTGGGAAAAAACTATGGTAGCTCACTCGACGATTTCCCACCATATAAGGATCTTGTTAAAGTACTCAAGGGCACCGCTACGAGCAACGACGTCAATGAATTGCTAACCTTTTTAACTGGATATATGGGAGTATATGACGATTACAAAGATTTACCTAGTGGCTCACCCACCGTTTCTAAAGAAGAATTTGAAGTTATTAAAACTAACTTACCACTTCTAGTTAAAGCTTTGGCGCCACTTATCATTGCAGACGCCAAGTACACTCAAGAAACTTTCGGCGAAGATTATTCACTTTATTATACTTATAGTCTAGTCAAAAATGCCGAAGCCCTTGTTATCGGCCACATCCCCGAAAGTATGATGAAGAACCTAAAAGATTTAATTCCAGAAGACGAAGAAGATATTGTTGTTCCTAATAGCGGCGCTAATACATATACTCAGCAAACCGAAATAGCCGTTTCGCATGCCGAGATGATTTGCGAAATCGTTGCTGCTCTATCAATCGGGATCTTTATCTTCATCATCCGCCCACGCCTCTTAGCTAATAAAAAATAACTGTGTTATAATTCATTCTAAAGGAGTACTTAATATGAAACAAATTAAACCAATTATTTGGGGTATCGCCATTATCGCCCTAGGCATTATTTTTGGCGGCAATGCCCTCGGATTATTTAATCTCGACATCTTCTTTGATGGCTGGTGGACTCTATTCATTATCATTCCGAGCGTCGTTAGTCTCATTACTGATAAAGACAAAATCATGAGCCTCGGTTTTATTGCTGTAGGTGTTATTTTGCTTTTGGCTGCTCAAGATGTCTTTTCCTACGATGTAGCTTGGAAAGTGATTCTTGCAGTCTTTCTTGTTGCGGCCGGCCTCTCCATTATCATTAAAAGCATTTTTCATAGCAAAAACGACCAGGAAGTCGCGAAGAAAGTCGCCGAAGCTACAAAAGATGGCAAAACTATGGATTCTCAATTTGCCGCCTTTTCTGGTAGTGACCGCGTTTATAAAGACGAAGTCTTTACCGGTTCTAACGTCTCCGCTATCTTTGGTGGCGTTAATCTAGATCTTCGAAATGCCAAATTTGAAAAAGACACCGTAATTAAGGCTTTTGCCCTCTTTGGTGGGATTGATATCAAAGTCCCAGAAGATGTCAAAGTCAAACTCAAATCTGGCTTCATTTTTGGCGGTATTTCCGATGACCGCAAATCCGCCTCCGAAAAAGGTAAATACACTATTTATATCGACGCGGCTGGCGGTTTTGGCGGTGTCACGATTACCGATAAAGTCAAAAAATGATTTTTTACATCACTTTTACGATGTCAAGAAATCCTTTTTCCTTTGCTAATTCTAAGAATTTATCAACGGTTTCAATTTCGGTATAGCCAGAATTAGCCGTCCGATAATGCATCGGAATAATACATCTTGGCCGACAAGCTTCGCAAATTTTTGCCGCCATTTCCGCATCGATCGTGTAATATCCACCTACAGGAATCAACAAGTAATCAGCATCCAAAATCGCGTCTAGTTGGGTGTCATTTGGAAAATGCCCCAAATCTCCTAGGTGTACCAGTTTTTCGTCGCCCTTTGTAATTACAAAAATCGTATTTGGCCCACGCAAGGTTCCACCGGCGTCATCATGAAAACTCGGCACCTCTCGGATATCAAAACCACATGTATTATTTGTTGGTTCCACGCATTCTCTACCACTATGATCGGCGTGTTCATGTGAACAAATAGTTTTGGCTGCTTTAATGCGCAGTGGCGGAAGTCCCGGCACAGACCCATCTTTGTATGGATCAATTACCAGCTCATCGTCCAGCCGAAAACATGCATGCCCAAAATACTCAATTTTCATGGATTACTCCCTCTTTTCTTTGTTTCTCCATTTATTTATTAATATTATACATAAAAAATGCGCTATCGCGCGAAGATCCTGAGTTTTTTGCTATAATGGTGCCCGAGACAGGAATCGAACCTGCAAGCCGTGAGGCACATGCTCCTAAGGCATGCGTGTCTACCAGTTCCACCACCCGGGCCTAGGATAATTATACCACAAAAAACGAGCCAAAGCGACTCGTTTTTTGCTTTTACTTAAGCTTCTGATTTAGCTAACTTCCTCGAAGAGAGATATGCTACCAAAGCGCCAGCAATTAAAGCGATAGGCAAAGCTTCTTCTGGGCCAGTGCTTGGGATTGGCGAATCTGATTGAGAACTTGCAGAACTGCTTGAGCCACTAGCAGAGCTAGAAGTGTTTGACCTACTTGAGCTAGAAGAGCTGGAGCTAGACGAACTTGAACTAGACTTGTTGGTGTCGCTAGCCTTATCTTTGCTATCAGATTCCTTAGTGCTAGACTTATCGGAAGAGTTCTTTGCTTCGTTAGAAGTGCTTTGACTCTTGTCGTCTACGTTACTAATTTGCACGGATTCGTTACCATTCGATGAAGTGCTAACGCGTGCGGATTTCTTTGTTGCGACCACAACGATAGCGATAATCAAAATCATAATTAGCAGTACAGCAATAGTAGCTACTGTAATGATTTTGCGGCGTTCCTTGCGATCAGTTTCATCTTGATAATACATAATAAAACTCCTTATGCATCTAATTATATCACACTTTTGCTAAAAATGCAACATTATTTTGCATAAACGGAAAGATGCGCCCTGGCATATTTTCGAGTTTTAATTAGCTTTAATCCCTTTATTTCTGGCGCCTCATTCGGATGGGAAAGCACAAATAGCCCGTCGTCGGATAAAAATTGCACCAGGTGCTCGGCTCCTTCTGTTTCAAACTTGTCGTAAGGAGGATCTACTATTATCAAATCTAATTGGAAAATAGGCTCAAAATCTCGCACGTCGCATCTCGTGACCTGGGCATTACTCACGCGTTCAGAGGTATCGACGGCGTCTATGTGGTCTAAATTATCTCTAATCAAATCAATAGCTTTGGCGGATTTTTCGACAAAAACTGTCCAAAGCGCACCCCTAGACATCGCCTCAATCCCTAAGGTTCCACCGCCAGCATAGGCGTCCAGTACCTTTTTTTCCCGCCAGTCATTCCCTACTAGGTTAAAAAGAGCAATCCTTTCTCTCTCGCCCATCGGATGAGTGCTATCGCCAGGGGTGAGCACCTTTATGCCCTTAAACATCCCAGAAGAAATTTTGACAAAACCATTCTTTTTCATATAATCCTTAATTTAAAGTAGTGATCTGTTGATATTTAGTAATTCCTTGCATTAACTCCTTATATTTTAGCATGTTTTCAGGGGCCTGCAAAAAGTTAGATACGTCATTCTGGGCACGATGAATTAGCTTTGTATCAGATAGGGTTGCGATACGTAGGTCCAAGGCGCCATGTTGCAATGCACCATAAATTTCGCCCGGACCGCGTAATTTTAAATCCACCTCCGCCAGATGGAACCCGTCGGTGGACTTCTCTAGCTCGCGCAGCCTTCGTGATGGTTGCATGTCGTCAGAGGTCAGTAAATAGCATGCCGAGGCCTTATTGCCCCTACCAACCCGCCCACGCAGCTGATGCAGCTGCGCCAAGCCGTAGCTTTCAGCGTTCTCAATTATCATCAAAGTTGCGTTAGGCACATCTACTCCCACCTCAATAACCGTTGTAGAAACCAGGATTTGTATTTCGCCCCTTGAAAATCGCGCCATAATCTCATCTTTTTCGCCAGGTTTCATTCTGCCGTGCAAAAATTCAATATTCATCTTAGGAAAGAGTGTTTTGAGTTTTGCTGCACGCGATTTGACAGAGGTAGTTTCGCTGCGCGCGTCATCATCGATTGCCTTGCAAACCCAGTAAACTTGCTGTCCATTTTTAATTGTTTCTTGTATCTGAGGATAAAGCCGACTTTTTACCTCTATACCCTGCAGAATGTGAGTAGTAATTGGTCGTCTGCCTTTAGGTAATTCGTTCAAGATAGAAACATCCAAGTCGCCAAAAATCGTCAACTGCAAGGAGCGCGGAATAGGAGTAGCCGTCATTGCTAAAAGATGCGGAGCCAGACCACGCGGAGATTTGAGGGCGAGCTTTTGTCTCTGTTCTACTCCAAAGCGATGTTGCTCATCTATTATTACGAGTCCGAGGTTTTTAAATTCTGTATCATCTGTCAGCAGTGCGTGTGTGCCAATTACAAAGTTGATCCTTCCGTCTGCGATATCTTTTTTTAACTCTACTTTATGTTTCGTAGCGCCCGTTAGCAAAATTACTTTTATCCCAAATTGTGTTAATAACTTGTGCAGCCCCTCATAGTGCTGAGTGGCTAAGATAGCAGTTGGTGCCAGCAAGGCCACCTGTGCCCCGTCAATAATCGCTTGATAGGCGCTAAGAGCGGCAACCATAGTTTTGCCGGAACCAACATCGCCCTGCAAGAGCCGATTCATCGGTGTATCTTTCTCTAAATCTTGAAAAATATCCCAAGCAGCCCTTTTTTGAGCCCCTGTCAAAGCAAAAGGCAGCACTTTTAGAAAATCTTGAATAGAATCGAGTTTAAATTTAAGAGGCAAAGCCTTGAGCTTCTCGTTTTCTTGGCGGTTTAATTTGGCAGCCAAAATTAACTCAAACAACTCTTCGTAGGCCAGGTATTCCCTTGATTTTTGCACCGACTCAATTGAACTCGGGAAATGCACATTAAAAAGTGCGTCTTTGCGCTTCCCCGGCTCTACGGTGGGCAAAAGGTCGGGTATCTGGGCAAATCTGTCGCGCGAATTATTAATTAACCTCTTAAAATCATTTGATTTAAGGGCTCCATGAGCCACATAAATGGGGTTTAAACCCACGGACGGGTCTATATCGGATACCAAGGCCGCCGAAGGCGAAATCAAGCTGTAGCGGCCATTTTTGAGCTCAAACGAGCCCATAAAGTAGTATTCTCGTGCTGGGTCGAACTGTTTTGCTCTGTAACTTTGGTTAAACCATACTACTTTTACGGAGCCAGTGCCATCACAAATGACTCCCTCAGTTATCGACAAATTGCGTCTTTTGGCCCTGCGAGTAGAGATTCTATCGATTTTTCCTCTAATAACCACTTTCCCGGGGCGCATATCGGCAATCGAAATCGGGGCGGAAAAATTCTCGTAATCTCTGGGCAAATTGTAAAAGAAATCTCGCACAGTGCGAATCCCGTACTTTTTTAGTATTTCAGTTGTTTTTGGCCCGATTCCCTTTAATTCCCCTACCGGCTGTGCTAAATCCATAATCAGATTATACTACATTTCTGATCACCTGTTAGATTGACACTAGGCTAAAAGAATGTTAAAATAATAAGCTGTAGTCACTAAAAAGTGACCAGTATCTTAAAAGGTTGTTCCGAAGGGGGGAAAATGAAGAAGTATGAACTGACGGATGAAACTATCAAGATTGAAGGGAGGACTCTCTATCGCATCATAGCGCTAATCGACTTTGCCGGCGTCGAAGCTGGCAGCCTCGGCGGTTTTGTTGAAAAAGAACAAAACCTGTCGCAGGATGGCAACTGTTGGATCTTCGATTACGCGCGTGTTTACGGCGATGCAAAGGTCTGCGAAGATGCATCATTGCACGACTACGCGTGTGCCTGTGGGAATGCACTTATCTCTGGCCGAGCCTGTATATATGGCTCCGCTAAGGTTTCGGGTAATGCCCGAGTGCTAAGCAAGGCAGTCATCACACGAATGGCTCACGTCTCCGGAAACGCATGCATTTTCGATTACGCTCTAGTTGGCAATAACGCTAAGGTTTTTGACAATGCAAAAATCTACGAATTTGCCCAAGTACGCGGTAATGCCTGCGTCTGCGGGGACGCCAAAGTGTATGGCTTTGCTCAGCTAAATGGTGATGCAAAGCTCTCGGGTTTTGCCGAGATGTCGGACTACGACACTCATTACTAGAACACTTGCGTTCTGAGGGGGTAAAATGAAGAAGAAGTACGAATTCACCGATGAAACTATCGAGATTGAGGACGAGATTGGCCATCGCCACGTCCTTCATCGCATCCGTGCCATCATCGACTTTGCCGGCATCAAGGCCGGCGAACTTGGCGGGTACATCGAGTCGGAATCCAATCTGGCCCAGATTGGCAACTGCTGGGTGTCTAACCTCGCACAGGTTTTCGAGAAGGCCAAGGTGGCCGGTAATGCCAGGATTGGCGGCACCAGCAAGATTCATGGTAGGGCCCATGTTTATGGCAATGCCAGGGTTCTCGGTAACGCCAGGATCTCTGGCGATGCAAGGGTAACGGGCTGTTCATCTATAAACGGGAACGCTGAGATCGATGGCCACGCATTTATCGGCGATTACGCTGAAGTGCGTGACAACGCCAAGGTCTCTGGCAACGCTAGGGTGTTTGATTATGCATCTATCACCGACAACGTAATCGTCGATGGCAACGCCAGGATTCGCGACTACGCCCAGATCGTGGGTAAAGCTCGCATCTCCAATAGCGTGTGCATCGGCGGCTACGTTAGGGTCACGGCCGACACGAAGCTCTCTGGCTACGACGAAATCTTCTAGAGCTGTCGCAGAACAACCGTTCCAAAAGCGCCACGCTTTTACAGGTGGCGCTTTCTCTATAGGTAATTATATCCTATTTAGATTTTCCAGAATGCTTTTCGCGCCACTTGGCGATTTCGCCATGGTTGCCAGACAAAAGCACCTCTGGCACTTTCATGCCTCTAAAGTCTTCTGGACGCGTGTACTGTGGGTATTCAAGATTATCCCCCTCCGAAAACGATTCAATTTCCGCTGATTGTTCTCCACCCAGTACTCCTGGGATCAATCTCACAATTGAATCAATCATAATGAGCGCAGGAAGCTCTCCGCCTGTTAAGACGTATTTACCTAACGATATTTTATGATCGACGATAGAAAGAATCCTCTCGTCGTACCCTTCGTAATGCGGGCAAAGGATAATGTAATGAGCAGGGGAGGTGCCTGCGAAATCTCTTGCCATTTTTTGATTCCAAATTTCCCCTACTGGGGTTGGCAATATTACTTTAGCGTCAGGATTTTTGGCTTTTACAGATTCAATTGCCGCAAATACTGGCTCGCATCTGAGCAACATCCCATCGCCTCCACCGTAAGGAGTATCATCTACGGATTTGTGCGGCCCCAAGCCAAAATCTCTCAAATTCACAAAATCAAACTCCGCCAAACCCTTACGGACGGCTTTTTCCATCATTGAACTCTTTAAATACGGCTCCACCGCTTCTTGGAATAGCGTGATAATTGTAAATTTAATCATATTCTCATTATACCACACCTCTTGATTCTACAGCATAAATGTTAGACAGTTATTGACAAAACACAAGAAGTATGATACAATTAAAGCATAACTGATATCCGCTCTATCTGAGCGTGAATATAGAACATTAAATTGTTGGTTCTATCCTTTGAAGGGGGATAAAAATGTCCGAGATGTCCGAGAAGAAGTACGAGCTCACCAACGAGACAATCTTTCACGAGGGTTATACTCTCTACCGTATCCGTGCCCTGAGGGATTTCGGAGACGTCAAGAAGGGGGATCTCGGCGGTTGGGTCGAAAGCGAGCTGAACCTCAGCCATGAGGGGAACTGTTGGATCTACGGCGACGCCAAGGCTTTCGGCGACGCCAAGGCTTTCGGCAACGCCAAGGTCTGCGACTACGCCATGGTCTACGACGATGCTAAGGTCTACGGCGACGCCAAGGTCTTCGGCTACGCCGAGGTCTACGGCAACGCCGAGGTCTTCGGCTACGCCGAGGTCTACGGCTACGCCGAGGTCTACGGCAACGCCGAGGTCTACGGCAACGCCAAGGTCTACGACAGCGCCAAGGTCTTCTCCTACGCCATGGTCTATGGCAACGCCAAGGTCTTCTCCTACGCCATGGTCTATGGCAACGTCAAGGTCTACGACAGCGCCAAGGTCTACGGCAAAGCCATAATCTATGGCAACGCCAAGGTCTACGACAGCACCATGGTCTACGGCAACGCCATGGTCTACGGCAACGCCAAGGTCTTCTCCTACGCCATGGTCTACGGCAACGCCATGGTCTACGACAGCGCCAAGGTCTTCTCCTGCGCCATGGTCTACGGCAGCGCCATGGTCTACGGCAACGCCAAGGTCTGCGACTACGCCGAGGTCTATGGCAACGCCAAGGTCTGCGACTACGCCATGGTCTACGACGGTGCCAAGGTCTATGGCAACGCCAAGGTCTGCGACTACGCCGAGGTCTATGGCAACGCTGAGGTCTATGGCAACGCCGAGGTCTACGGCAACGCCAAGGTCTACGACAGCGCCAAGGTCTTCTCCTACGCCATGGTCTATGGCAACGCCAAGGTCTTCTCCTACGCCATGGTCTATGGCAACGTCAAGGTCTACGACAGCGCCAAGGTCTACGGCAAAGCCATAATCTATGGCAACGCCAAGGTCTATGGCAACGCCAAGGTCTACGGCTACACCGATGTCCATGGCAACGCCGAGGTCTATGGTAACCCCAGCATCTAGTCCTTACCGAACCAACCCAAAAGCACCGCGCTTCCATAGGCGGTGCTTTTTCATTCTTAAATCCCAAAACGAAAAACGGCCTATCGGCCGTTTCCCCGCTGTTACGCGCCCACCCTTGGGGCACATTGGTTTGTTTTAATCCGCTGTTTTTGTTTTTAATGTAAGTCTCCACACTCCACTAAATCATCAGTGGAACCCCTGTGAAGCGTACCAGCTTATATCCATATTAAACCATAAGCATCAATTTGTCAAGCACTTTTTACTTATACTTATAATAAAACAGTTTATTCTGTTTATCAGCCTAAAATCTTGGCTAAATCCCATAATCGTGATAAAATGCATTTATTGGTCCGTAGGGGCCACGCTTTTTTCTAATTGGTTAGTTTTTTCTTCGGAAGGGAGAGAAGATGGATATTAAGTACGAGATGACAGACGAAACGATCGAAATTGACGGCCACACGCTCCATAGGATCCGCGCCACTAAACATTTCGGCGACATTCGCGCCGGCGACCTCGGAGGTTTTATCGAAAAGGAGAATAATCTCTCGCAGGATGGCGACTGCTGGGTCTTCCCTGGCGCTTTTGTCTACGAGAATGCCTGTGTTGTGCACAGCGCGCTCGTATTCGGCAATGCTCGCGTCCACGGCATGTCACGCATTAGTGGCGAAGCTTGGGTCTATGGCGGAGCCGAAATCTACGACAAGGCCTGGATCACCGGAAGGTCTCAGGTCCACGGTAGGGCCGAGATCTTTGGCTCGGCTCAGGTCTGCGACGAGGCAGTCGTCTCTGGAGACGCCGCCATCGGCGGAAGGGTCATCGTTAGCGGATCAACGCGTCTCGCCGACCTTAGGAGCCATCAGCGCTAACCAAAAGCACCGCGCTACTACAGGCGGTGCTTTTACTATGTTTAATTTTTATGGTATAATATTGTTATGTTTGTAGACACAGCTAAGGTAAGTTTAAAAGCCGGCAAAGGCGGCGATGGAGCCGTTTCCTTTCGTCGCGAGATTTATATTCCAAAAGGTGGCCCAGACGGTGGTGATGGTGGTAAGGGCGGAAATATCATTTTTCGTGCCGACAAAAACACTAATACCTTGGTTGACTTTCGCTTTACGCCGATTCTGACTGCAGAAAACGGCAAAAACGGCTCTGGTCAGCGCTCGGCAGGCCGTTCTGGCAAAGATCTGATTGTGGATGTACCAATCGGTACAGTAGTCTATAGATTAAGAAATGAGAATGCCCGTCGTTCTCGCTTTTTAATTGCAGACCTTACCAAAGATGGTCAAACTGCAATTATTGCCAAAGGTGGAGATGGTGGCTACGGCAACGCCCATTTTAAGTCCAGCACTCGCCAAGCTCCTATTGTAGCCGAAGTTGGTGAGCCGGGCGAAGAATTTGAGGCTGAATTAGAGCTTAAATCTATGGCCGATGTGGGTTTGGTTGGGCTACCAAACGCCGGTAAATCTACATTTCTATCCGTAGTTTCGAATGCAACTCCAGAAATTGCCGATTATCCCTTTACTACGCTCACACCACATCTTGGTGTCGCCACTATCGATAATTGCGATTTATTAATTGCCGACATCCCGGGTTTAATAGAAGGCGCATCGGAAGGAAAAGGTCTCGGATACGATTTTCTTCGCCATGTTGAACGCACCTCGGTCCTACTGCACCTGGTCGATATTTATAACGATGACGCGGGCGAGGCATATCAAACAATCAGAAACGAGCTCGAAAAATATTCCGACCTGAAGAATCGCCCAGAGATAGTAGCCCTTACCAAATGCGAAGGCGTAGATGATGATATTGTCGCCATGCAAACCTCATCTATCCTCGCTAAGAACCCAGCCGCCAGAGTATTTGCAATTTCCAGCTCTGCTCATCAGGGCCTAGAAGAGTTGCTACGTGAGCTGAAGCAAGTCTGTTTTGGGAGTGTTGAGCCAACCAGAGTAAAATCGGAGGAGGATAGTCGTGGCGAGTACGGAACTGGAATTCCGGCGCAGCCCCGATTAGCCGACGAAGATTTTACCCTGCGTGCAGCGAACCACGAACAAAACAAACTTGCTTCAGTTCCCACTATTTCTCTAGGTGCAGACGCCCTCAAGGACACCTGGAAAGTCGAGAAACAAGACGACAAGTTTATTGTGACCGGAGAAAAAATCGAAAAATTTGCTCGCCGCACCGATTTTAATAATTATGCCAGCATCAATCGTCTAAGAGATATCATGAAGAAAATGGGCATTCGCGCCGAGCTCACCAATCAAGGTGCCGAGCCAGAATCCATTATCAGCATTGCCGACAAAGAGTTTACTTTAGTAGAAGATTATTAGTGGATATAGTTAAATCTACCCACCTCGCTCGCCGGGATAGTTGAGAAGAGGACACCATAACATCCAGCGTAATTACGCTCAGAAACGTTAATTGAGCCGTCGCCGTTGACTGATTCCACATATCCCACGTGGCCATACCAGCCAGAGTCGGTCTGGAAAATTGCTCCCGCTGCTGGAGTGTGATCCACTAACAAACCAGCTCCTCTTGCAACGTCATCCCATCGGTTGGCATTAGCTTTAATAAACCCTAGGTCTGGCCGTTTAATCCAGCCCCAAGTAGTACACTGTCCTGCTCCAAGGCCACCATTGCACATCAGATTCGATCGAGATGACGCATTGCCGAGGAAGGTATAAGTGTAATTAGTAGTGTAAGTTGGGCGTACTACAGGTGCAACATATTCTGGGCGCTCGGTTACAGGCAAAGTACCATCTTTGATAACGATTTGCATCCCTTCTGAAATGCCAGAAATCTCTAGATCGTTTAGTGCGACAATTTCAGTAGCCGATGAGCCGTATTTGCTAGCGATCGAATCAATCGTATCGCCACCCTTAACGGTGTACACAATTCCTGGTGTGCTTGGTATCTTTAGATGAGTGCCAGCCGCTACATCGGTAGTTTTTAATCCGTTAGACCAACGAATCTGGTCGGCTGTGACGCCAAACTTCTCGGCGATAGTATTAATATTCTCGCCATCAGCAACCTCGTAGTCAATTACACCCCTAGAGGCGATGATATCTGTGATATTTGGTTTTTCTAGCTTACCAGTAGATGTCTGGCCAGAATCGTAAATCGTATTCACCATTACGTAGTTTGTAGCTACGTCTTGGGCGCTCGCTAAACTTAATGCGTGTGACAAATCCGCCACGGTGTAAAGTTCAGATAGCTGGTCTACAGATACATTCACGCGCTCATCCCCAGCAAAAGAGCTCAAGCTAAGGTTGGCGCCAGAGCTTTGTTTATCTAGAGAACCTACAAAAACTAAAGTCAGAGTCAATGCGCTAACCACGAAATAAGGAAGTACCCCCTTGAACTTCTTCCAATTAAAATTCTTATTCTTCTTTGTCATAATGAAACATTGCAGAGGTTTTGGCAATGGGCAGCCGCATTCTGATTATGCTCAGCCTCTGTATAACTATAATACATCATGCCATCGTCTCCTGTCAAGAAGTAAAGATAAGCCGTATCTGATGGGTTCGCTACAGCTAACAGAGCAGAGAGTCCGGGATTCGAAATAGGACCACAAGGAAGTCCAGCATATAACCTCGTGTTGTAACACGAATCAATCTTTAATGCACTCTGATTGTCTGAATATGTTTGCCTATCAGGATCCAGCACGTCAAGCGCGTAAGATACCGTCACGTCACTTCCAAGGGGTATCCCGTACGCCATACGAGATAAAAATACCTGCGCCACGGTGGGCTGTTCTGGGGAGGATGCCTCCTTTTGCACGACCGAAGCCAGGGTTATACCTTCAAACAGGCTTAATCCGTGCTCGGCATATTTTGCCTCCAAATCGTTTTTAGAAATCACAGCACCCATTTCTGACAAAAATGCCTCCAGAATATCCTTTACGGAAGCAGTTTTGTAGAATTCTAGCGTCTCGCCAAACAAGTATCCCTCAAGAGAAGCTCCTTCTGGGCGACCGTTCAGGAATTCATAGTCATAATTTGCCGTAAAAGCTTCTTCGACTTCTGTAGCATCATAGCCAAGCTCAATTAAATTAGCCTTGATATCAAAAATGGTCTCACCAGGTTTGATTGTGAAACTAAAAACCTCTGGTTCCATTTCGGCTTCCTGCTGTGCATAATACTCCGCTCGTTCCCTTGCGCGCTGTTCTTTAATCAAGAAATATCCACCTACGGCTATCAAAACCACAATTAGTATCGCAGAGATACTAGAAACCCATGCTGTTACTCTTTTGGTTTTTCTTTTCACCTTATCAACTTCCTTTTCTAAAATATTGGTTTCTGCTGGCGCCTTGGCTTCTGGTTCTTTGAAACCCTCGATAAAATCTTGCAGGATAATAGCCGCAGCCTCAGCGTCTATATCTCCCTTTACGTACTTCTTTTTGCGTTTCTTCAGTCTTTCCTCTGCTACTACGGATGTCAAAGACTCATCTTGAAATCGGACTTTGGCGCCTGGTATTTTTCCGACCAGAGTTTTCGCAAAATTTCTAACGTACATTGACTGAGCGGTTTCGTTCCCCTCGTTACTCCTTGGTAACCCCAAGACAAAGAGATTAGCATTATTTAGTCTAGCTATACGAGTGATTTCTTGCCACTCTGAGCCGTCTACCTGAACAAACCCGATTGGTACCGCAATTCGCGTGCTTGAATCAACCTTGGCTATGCCAATACGTTTTTCGCCTACATCTAATCCGAGAATACGCATTTTTATTCCTTTTCTGAATTTTCTGTCTCTGTATCGGATTTTTTGTCGGTTTCTCCTTTTTTCTCTTCCTCGGATGGCTTCTCAACTTTATGGCCATCCTGGTCTTCAATCTCCAGATTAACCGTGATTTTGTTAGAATCGCCAGGCACCGATGTTACCCAAGGGAATGATGGGTCCATTTTTACCTCTTTGACGCCGTCAATATCTTTGAGTAGATGCTGTGCATCGCCTAATCCGTGACCCTTAATCAAGTCTACAATGCTAGTGACAGTTAACCTTGGACCAGTCAGATAAGAAGTTTTTAATTTACCAGTGTATCCACCGTCGGTTTTCATGAAATTTTCGATAAATGGATCTTTCATCTCGTAAATGCTTCGATCATCCTTGATATCGGCTTTCTCTGTGATGAATTCTTTTACTTTAGTTTTGTCAATTACATAGACTCTAGCCGTGGTAGTGGCTTTAAGCTTTGGCTTAGTCTCGTCTTTGACCTCTTCGCCTACGGCTGGGGTAGATACCGCATCGGACGTCTCCTGCTTGAAACTAGAATCAATCACTAATAAATCATCACCCAAGTCTTCATAAAGCTTTGCCTTGTTTTCTGACTCGTTTTCGGAGGTCAGGCCAGCTTTTGCTTTATCGATATCGGATTGTTGTACGATTTTGATTACTTTGTCTGATCCACCAGACATAGCGCTATCCGAATAAGCAAACACCCTTGCAGTAGTATCCCAGCCAGTGCTTGAAGCGGCAATGTTGTATTTAGCACCTGATTCCACCGCCGTTACGGGCACAGAGCCATTAATTCTGCAACCATAGTCCACTAAACCTGCAGAGTTATCTTTATTGGCGCAGTCGCTTTTACCTTCTCCGCTATAGCTTAGCACGACACTCTTAGTAGCCTTGAAAGAAAGGCCAGAAATCGTAAAGGTATCACCTTCGGCTATCTGTGTCGAAGCTTTGATGTTAAGCGGGAAATAAGCATAGATTTTCACTTCGCCACTTGCTGTCTCACCGACGTTCTTTTGCCCAGTAGCTTCAAACTCAACTTCTTGCGTGGATTCTATTTTCTTCTCTTCTAAGAAAAACTTACCTTCGCTCGAATTCTCTTCTTCTAGTTTTGTCACAAAACTCACATTCTCAGAAAAATTATTGGTATCAGTACGAATTGCAACGGTAACAGATACAGAAGGAGCAAGCACTAAAGCCCAAATTAAAACTAAAACCAAAACTACAGCACCAATTCCACCTGCAATCGATAGTTTTTTGTGTTCTGATATCCACGAAATAACTGGGTTACCTGACTTTTTGACTTTCGCAGCTTTCTTAGGCTTTTTGGCTCCTTCCTCCTTTGGCTCATCTTCTTCGTCTTCGGCTGTCTCTTCGTCTTCTACTGGTTTTGCTTCTTCTTTCTTTTCGTCTTCGGCCTCGTCATCCGGTTTTTCTTCTAATTCTTCTTTGGAAGTCTCCTCTTCTACAATATCAACATCTTCCTTAGGTACAGCGGGAGCAGATTGCAAATTCTTGGTTACAGGCAATTTAGTGGCCGCAGCCAGTTTTACGATTGATGGATCCGTAGTCACAAGCACGACACTTTTCTCGGCACTCATTCCGGCCTTAGCAATCAACTTGATGTTAACTACGCTGCGAAATACGCCGGCCTTCTTGGGTGGCACTAGCGCAACGATTTTGGATTTGGAATTTTCAACCTTAGAAATAATATCGGTGATATCATCCTCTGGCTCAATATAAATCACATCTTTATTCATATATAAAATATACCACATTTTTTTATGCTTGTGTTAAAATATAGACAGTATGAGTCTTTTTAAGCATGGAAAAAACAATAATTCTGCTTCCGACCAGGCTATATTGGCTGAAATGGCGCTTCGCTCTATCCATGATGGCGTCATAATGACCGACAAAAACGGCGTTATTAAGTTTATTAATTCTGCCGCTGCTAATATGACTGGCTATGGCGAAAACGCCATTGGGCTTGATTATGGCCTAGTTATTAAGCTTGAATCAAAAGAAGGTCGCGAGCTGTTTCCGAACGAGAATCTCTTAGCCGTTTCAATGCAGAGTGGCCAGGCGCTGGAGGCCTTTCAAGCCACGCTCATCGCCACCGATTCAGATAAACGCGTTCCAGTATCGATATCATTGATTTTGGGTGAAGGCGCGTCGCAAGACCGAATTATTACGTTTCGCAATATCGCAAAAGAGTTGGCCGAAGAAGGTGAGCAAGCCGAGTTTATTTCTACCGCCTCACACGAGATGCGCACGCCAGTAGCTACAATCGACGGCTACCTATCGTTGTGCCTAAATCCGCAAACTGCTACTATCGACGAACGAGCGCGGGGCTATCTTGCGGCTGCTCAAGCCGCCTCCAAACACCTTGGTAAGTTGTTTCAAGACCTTCTAGATGTTACCAAGCTTGACGATGACCGTATTCGTCCCAATCTTCAGCCAGTTAATATGGTTGAATTAGTAGAATCAATTGCTAATGGTTACATGCAGATAGCAAAAGATGCTAAAATCAAACTTACTATCGGCTCTGATTCTCCAATTGCTTTCGGCGATAATCGTCTGCGCCAGGTCGTGTACGGCTTTATCGACCTAAATTTCATCCGTGAAATACTAGACAATTTAATAGATAATGCGATAAAATATACACCAGAAGGAGGATCGGTCTACGTCAATGTGCGCGGTGACGGTGATCGCGTATTGATTAACGTCACAGACACCGGCATCGGCATTTCCGCCGAGGATTTGGGCCATATCTTCCAGAAGTTTTATCGTGTCGACAACTCCGACACGCGCACCAATGGTGGCACTGGTCTAGGATTATACATAGTAAAACGACGCGTTGAGGCAATGGGCGGCAAAGTTTGGGCCGAATCTGCCTTTGGCGAAGGATCTACGTTCTACGTATCGTTACCTAGGTTAAGTGAAGATGAATACAAGAAGCGTATGATTGTGATTCAGAACCAACAAATACAGGCACAAATTGCTGCTCAGCAACAACCAGCTCCTGCCGCAACGGTTCTGCCAGCACAACCGATTGCTTCTGCTACGGCGGTTTCACCGGTGCATCCAGCTGCTCCTGCTACGGCGCAGCCCACAACGGCTCCTTCAGTCGCAGCGCAACCAATTCAATCAGTTCAAAATCAAACTAATATCAACCAAAACGGAGGTGTAAAATGAGCAAAATAATGGTAGTTGAAGACGACGCGTCGCTACGCGAAATCTACGGAATCCGCGTCGCAGCCGAGGGTTACGAAGTAGTATCTGCGGGTGATGGCGAAGAGGCTTTGGCTGTGGCTGTGCGAGAAAAACCCGACCTCATTTTGCTTGATATTATGATGCCGAAGATTTCGGGTTTTGACATGCTCGATATTTTACGCTCTACTCCAGAAATTTCCCATATTAAGGTTGTAGTAATGACCGCTCTATCTGCCGACGACCAACGTCAACGCGGCGAACGTTTAGGTGCTGACCGCTATTTAGTTAAATCGCAAGTTGGCATCGAAGATGTGATTAAGACAATTCACGAAGTATTAGGTGATAATGCTACTGCAGTAGCCCCAGATGCACCAGCATCTGTTCCCGAGTCGCAGGCAGCAGCCCCAGTCGAGCAGCAAGCAGTAATCCCGTCTGAACCTGCGTTAGCCACTGCTCCTGCAGAACCAACTCCAGTAGAACCTCCAACCGAATTAGCGGCAGCTCCAGTCGAGCCAACGGCTGAAATCCAAGCGGCCCCTGCCGACCCAGCGCCTCAATCTCAAGTAGGATATGAACAACCAACCAATCCGACTCAATAAATTCTTAGCCGAAAGATTAGGCCTTTCGCGTCGCGAAGCAGACGCCGCTATTTCTGATGGTCATATTACTATAGATGATAAGCCCGCCAAGCTCGGTGATAGAATTGACAAAAACAGTAAAGTGTGCTATAATAATAAGATAGTACCGTTCGAAACGGAATTCTCTTATATAGCCTTCCATAAGCCAATCGGCTACGTTTGTTCTCGTCGCGCGCAGGGAGACGCACCTACGCTCTACGAACTATTACCATCAAAATTCCAACACCTCAAGACTGTTGGGCGTCTGGATAAAGATTCATCAGGCTTAATTTTACTTACAAACGATGGCGATTTTGCTTTTCAAATGACCCATCCAAAATTTCGCAAAAATAAAGTTTACGAAGTGGAATTAGATCGTCCATTGGAGCCACTCCATCAACAAATGATTTCTGATTATGGCGTTGAAATCGGCGATGGCGTCTCAAAGTTTAAAATTATTAGGGATAAAATTTGTGAGACCTCTTCTGAAAAGCGCCCCGAAGATGGTCTCGAAAATTCATACATAGTATTCTTAACTGAAGGACGCAATCGTCAAATTCGCCGCACATTTGCAGCGCTTGGCTACAAAGTAACTAAACTTCATCGAATTCAGTTTGGCAAATACGAGTTAGGCGATTTAAAACCAGGTGAATGTGATATAATAAAACCATGAGCACGATTCTTGCCCTTGATATTGGTACTGAATTTGTAAAGGCTGTGTTAGCAAAACCCTCCAAGAAGGGTAGCCTTGAAATTCTTGGCGTCGGAAAGGCTCGGCAAACCGAAGGCAACATGCATGCTGGTGCCGTGGCGGATATTCCAGCCGTGGTCAATGTTTGTGAAGATGCGTTAGTGAAGGCTGAAGAGCAGGCTGGTGAGCGAGCAGATTTAACCGTCGTTGGAATCGCAGGCGAATTAATCAAAGGCAATACCACTACTGTCAATTACACTCGCAAGAACCCCAACAAACCGATTTCCGATTCTGAAATGGGCGAGATTATTAAAAAAGTCCAGCAGAAAGCCGGCGAAGTCGCCAAAAAAACCGTCGCCCTTGAAACTGGCAACGATAATGTCGAAGTGCGCTTGATTAATTCCGCCATCGTGTCGCTCACAATTGACGGCTACAAAATCAGCAATCCTATAGGCTTCAAAGGCTCAGATATCGTCATTCAGTTTTATACTGCTTTTGCTCCGCTTATTCATGTGGCCGCCATTGAGAAGGTCTGCGCCGAGCTTAATCTTGATCTTTTAACTGTAGCCGTAGAGCCATTTGCGGTTTGTCGTGCGTGCCTAGGCGATGATTTAGAGTCAAACTTCTCGGGTGTAGTTATGGATATTGGCGGTGGCACCACTGACGTAGCGGTGGTAGAAGACGGTGGCGTAGAAGGCACCAAGATGTTTTCTATTGGTGGCCGTAGCTTTACGCATCAAATTGCCGAATCGCTCGGTGTAGATTTTGAAACCGCCGAACGGTACAAATTGGATTTTGACTCCGGCAAATTGGATGACCGTGTTAAATCCAAGATTGAGACTGCTATTTCTCGCAATCTTAGCGTCTGGCTTACGGGTATCGAGGTGGCACTAGAAGATTTTAATAATATGGGTAGCCTACCTCGCAACATTCTACTCTGTGGCGGTGGCGCAAGTCTATCTCTCTTACAAGAAAAACTCGCAATTTCAGATTGGTATACTACCCTGCCGTTTTCGCGTCGCCCAGTTATCCATCTAATCGATGTCGCTGAATTACCAGATTTAGATATTGAGCATCTCAATGTGGAAGCTCTAAGTGAACTTGATCACTCCTTCGCCACGGCACTGGGCCTACTCCGTGTTGGCGTTGACACATTAGCTGGCGCCCCGCCAGAAAACAAACTCAAGGCCAAAATCGCCAAATTATTACAAAAATAATGTTGTAAAAATTACAACATTATTTTTTGCACCATAATGCCATATTTACTCAATGACTGCCTTAATGCGTCGTACTCCAGCCGACGAAGATTCTTCCTTCTTTATTGTAAAATGACCAATTACCCCAGTGTGCTCTACGTGGGGACCACCGCATACTTCGCGCGAAACTGGACTGTCGAAATCACCGATCGTATAGACTTTTAACTTGTCTGGATATTTGTCCCAGAACTGTCCGTGGGCCTTAAGCTTATTTTTGGCGTAGTCCTTGTCGTATTCATCATGAACCACGGGTAAATCTGCCTTAATCCATTCATTGACCTGGTCTTCTACGGCTTTCTTTTCGTCGTCAGTCATCTTGTGATCGAGGTTAAAATCAAAACGCAATCTTTCGGCCGTGGTATTTGAGCCTTTTTGCACGATATCTGGCGAAACAAGTTTTTGTAGTGCTGCCAGCAAAAGATGTGTTGCGGTGTGGTATTTGATGGTTTGTTCGCCATGATCCTCCAAGCCTCCTTTAAACATACCTTTGCTAGCGGTCTGCGATCTTTCGCGTTGCTCTTTGAGTGCCGCATCAAACTCATCACGATAGTTTTCTGATAGTTTGATTCCTTCGCGATAGCATTCCTCTACAGATAGTTCCATTGGGAAACCATAGGTATCTTGAAGTTTAAAAATATCTCTTCCACTTAAAGTTTCGCTATTTTTGGTCAGTTTCCTCAGTTCCTTTAGACCCTTATTCAAAGTCTTCCTAAAGGCGACTTCTTCTTTTAATAAGGTATCTAACGCGACTTCACGGTGCGTCAGGATAGAATCAGGCAATTCTTTGTAGTTATCGGCCACAATCGGTACGATTTCCGCCAAAAAATTATCTGAAATACCGAGATCTAGGGCTCGCAATATTGCACGGCGTAGCAAGCGCCTCATGGCATATCCTTGAGTTTTATTTGAAGGCGCTAACCCTTGCGCCGCTAGCAAATAAGCTCCACGAATATGATCGGCAATTACGCGCATTTCGTCGGTGTTGTTGTCGTAAGATTTTCCAGATATTTTTTCTAGTTTATCTACTATTGGCTTCATTAAGGAAATCTTAAAAACGTCGAATGAGTCAATCGAGGCTGCAGTGATGCGCTCAAGTCCTGCACCAAAGTCCACGTTCTTTTTCTCGAGCTCTGAAAAACTACCATCCTCGTTGCGACGATATTGCATGAATACCTGGTTGCCAATTTCCATGAACCGAGCACCGTCCGAGGCAGGATGTGCAAGACCAAATTTCTCGACATCTTGTTTATCCTCGCCAAAATCATAAAATACCTCAGAATCTGGCCCACATGGATCACCGATTGGTGTAGTCTCGCATCCTCCACCACGGCTCCACCAGTTTTCGTGATCATCGTAGAAAAAGATTCTTTCGCCAGGCTTTATGCCACGCTTATCGCCTTTGGCAGCTTCACCAATCTCGGCGATTTTTGCTTCAATCCCAGCCTCCTGAAAAACTTTTTGCCAAATCTTTGCCGCCTCAGTGTCTTTTGGGATGCCGTATTTTTCGTTACCGATAAAACAGGTGACATAAATACGTTCCGCGTCAAGCCCCACTTCCTTAGTTAAGAACTCAAAAAAGTTACGAATCTGTTCTTCTTTAAAGTAATCGCCCAGCGACCAGTTTCCTAGCATTTCGAAAACTGTGGTGTGACGTGGGTCGCCCACATCTTCGATATCCTGCAACCGCATCGAAGGCTGTGAATCACAAAGCCTAGTCCCTAGTGGATGTTTTTTGCCTAGCAAATATGGTAAAAGCGGCTGCATGCCCGATCCTGTAAATAAAGTGGTGGGGTCGCCCTCTAGTACCAATGGGGCTGGCTCAATTACCTTATGCCCGTGCTTAACCTGAAAATCTAAGAATTTTTGTCTAATTGTATTTGCGTCCATAGAGATAATTATACAAAATCTTATCAGTTTTAGCAATTATTGCCACGGCCAAATAATCGCTGGCGGTCTTTGTACTTGATTTTTTATAAAACTTATGCTAAACTAAAAACAGTAATATTACTAAACAAAAAAGGAATTATTATGGCTCAAGCAAAAAGAAAAACTGCCACAAGAACCCAAAAAACTATGAGGCAGAATCAAGCGCGTCGCCAAACCGCTGCGCGCACGCACAAAAAGCAACAAGGCATCACGAATCAAGAAAGATTCCATGTTTACTTAGTAACTGCGATGGGTATGATCGCCGGCATCTTGCTTTGTGCGGATGTAGCAATGATGATTGTTAAATAATTCTAGCGCCTAACAATGCCCCGACTGGGGCATTTTTTTATGCAATTATTCCGCCACCAAGACAGGTTTCTCCGTCATATATAACGGCGGATTGTCCCGAAGCTGGACGTTTAACTTTATTATTAAAATGAATCGTTTTACCGTCAAAATCTGCAGGGACTAGCGGTGCGCGATGTCGGAGTCGAACTAGTATGTTGTCCAGTGGATGTTTTAATCCCATCCCTCTAATTATAACGTCTTTTAGCTTGAGTTCATCTACCCATAAACTATCGTCATTAAGGTTTTTTGAAACGTAAACGATATTGTTTTTTATGTCTTTTTTTACGACATAATATGGCATGCCGTCATTGATGACGCCCTTTTCGCCGTCAAGGTATAATCCGTGTCGTTGGCCAATGGTGTAAAAAACTGCACCTTCATGGTATCCCAGTACGTGCCCAGATTCTACCTCACGAATTTCCCCTGGTTTAATATCGATATATTCCTTTAAAAAGTCTTTCATTCCAACCTCTCCCACAAAGCAAACCCCCATCGACTCTTTTTTATAAGCATTATGTAATCCGTGTTTTTCGGCAAGCTTTTTTACTTCTGGTTTCGTCATCTCGCCAATCGGAAAAATAGTGTGTTCTAGTGCCTCATCCGAAATCCTGTATAAGAAATACGTCTGATCCTTGTTTTCGTCTACGGCACGTAAAAGAGTGGGAGAAAACTGAGCCTGATGTATTCTGCCAGACATGGGGACTTGGCTAGAGCGGCCTGGAAGTTGTTCCTTGGATAGCGCGCCAGTCTCATTATTTTTTCCCACCCTTGCATAATGTCCCGTGGCAATAAAATCCGCTCCGCGTTCCATAGCTTTTTCATAAAACAATTTAAATTTGATTTCTTGATTACACATGATGTCAGGGTTTGGCGTGTTACCCTTTTTAAACTCCTCAATCATGTAATCTACGACTCTTTTGCGGTATTCTTCTTCAAAATCCCAAACCTCAAAATTAATCCCCAGTTTAACCGCTACCCTCTTAGCATCGGCCAAGTCTTCCGCCCACGGGCATTTCATGCCTGGCAAATCTTTCGACCAGTTTTTCATATATACGCCGGTAACGCCATATCCTTGCTGAACTAAAAGCAAGGCCGAAACGCTCGAATCTACACCGCCGCTCATACCAACAAAAACAGTTGGCTTGGATGTGAGTAGGTTTTTTGAAGACTGCAAGCTCGGCCGAACGGCCTTGAGTGTGTTCGAGGAAGACCTACTCATATCCACCGATCCTTTCTTTTTCGTCATGCACGACTTGGTTGATGATTCGGGCGGCTTCGTGGATTTGTTCTTCGGTGTTAGTCTCGCCAAGTGTTATTCTAAGCGATCCAGCAATTTGCTCGTCAGAAAGCCCGATGGCTTTTAGCACATGAGAACGCACGCCTTTTGAGGCAGCACAAGCAGCGCCTGTAGCAACACAAATATCTTTTTCTTCAAGAAGGAACACTAAACGTTCCGCATCTATACCATTATAGCATAAAACAATAAAATTGTCAAGCGTATGCTTTTTGTTAATCAGCTCATATCCTTGTAATTCTGAAAGAAGAATTCTCCTCCAATTAGCGTATTTTTTGCGATTCCCGTTTAAATGCTCTTTAGCAATTTCAATTGCTTTAGCAAATCCAATTACACCAGGCACATTTTCTGTTCCACTTCTTAGGCCATTTTCCTGCCCTCCGCCCACGGTCAATGGTTTTAGTCTAACATCATGCGAGACGTATAGTGCGCCCACTCCCTTAGGACCATATACCTTGGCGGCATTTAGGGTCAACAAGTCAATACCGAGTCTTGCAACGTTGATATCAAGTAGATTGAGCGCCTGCGATGCATCCGAATGTAGCAATAATTGAGTCTTAACCCCTCGCTTCATGCGGTCAATCTTTATCTCGCGAATTATTTGTGCCACTTCGGCTAATGGTTGAATCGTGCCGAGCTCATTATTGGCTAGGCTAATTGAAATTAGCTGTGTTTCATCAGAAATTTTGGCTTTCAAATTAGCCAAGTCAATCAATCCATTATCTAAAACCTTAACAGCCTCTCCGCTACAATTTTCTGCCACGCGTCTCACCGAATCGTGTTCAGTTTCCAGATATAATACATGTCCACCTTGTTTTATTGCCGTAAAAGCCAAGTTGTTTGCCTCGGTAGCTCCAGCAGTGATAATCAGATCAGAGGCTTTTGCTCCGATTGCATGTGCAATTATGCCTTTGGCCTCTCCGTAATCGTGCGCAACTTTTTTGGCTGGTAGATACGCCGCCGAAGGGTTGAAAAAATCATCCGTAAAATACGGCGTCATGGCCTCCAAGACTTTTTTAGAGACAGGAGTAGCTGCAGCATGATCAAGATAAATCATAAATATATTATAACATATTTTTATTCAGTTGCAAAGTCAGCAACGAATTTTATATCTTTGTCACCCTCGTGCAAAGTCAAGAAGCCATTTCTTTGGTCTAAATCGTATTGATACTCATTTTCTAATTTGTAAAGCCAGTTAGTCTCGATTTTGAGCTTACCATCTTCGATGGCCCAGATAAAATCATAATCATTGAGATGATTATTAGTAGTCAGAATGCCCTTTCCAATTTCAGTAAATCGCCAAGCGACTTGTCCAGACTCGCAATTTGCCTCGGAATCACAATTGGCGCTATCATCTAATATCCACTGTTTAGCCGAAACTAAGTATTCGCCATCCTGTAAGCCAGGTTTAGCAACTAAGTTCATAATCAAAAATACAACACCGGTTATCAAGGTAGCTATGCCAATTGCGAAAACGATAATCGAAATAACCTTTTTCTTGTCTTTCGGGCTCTTTGATTTTTTCTCTTTTTCTGGTTTAAAAGCAGCAGCAAGGTCTGCTTCGCTGATTTTGCTATCCTTCTCTTCCATATTCTAATTTTAGCATAAAGCTAAAGTTTAAACAAAGATTCGGCATTTTTAGTAGTAGTATCTTGGATTTCCTCAAAACTTCTCTCTAACTTATTGCTAAGCCACGTAGCGATTTCGAAAATATAAGCTGGTTGATTAGTTTGCCCACGATGCGGTATTGGTGCCAAGAATGGCGCATCGGTTTCGAGAATAATTCGTTCAATTGGGGGAGTTGGCAATGTTGAATAAGTTGCGAGTCCGTTGACTCCAACGTAAAAATCTGTTTCATCCAAGATGCGCTTTAAGACTTTCTTGCTATCCGTGAATGAATGTACTACGCCGCGAATCTTTGGAAAATTATTGACTACGGCAAAGAAATCAGAAAAAGCTTCCCGTACGTGAAACGAAACTGGCAGATTATTGTCTATGGCAAGTTGCAGCATTTGCTCGAAGAGTTTTATTTGCGCATCTCTGTCATACCCATCGTAATGATAATCCAGTCCCACTTCACCGATAGCGACTAGGTTTTTATCTGACTCTAATTCATGAGTAGCGTGGGTTTTAGTAGCACCCTCTGGATGAATGCCATAAGTCCAATATACGTTATCGTGCTTGTTCGCGAAATCACGTGCCGCGAGTGAATCCTCATGTGAAGTGCCAATACAAACAATTTTTTTGACTCCTGCCTCCCAAGCATTTTTTATCATCTCTTCAGCTTGTCTTGCCTCGAAAAAATCTCGATCGTGTAAATGGCAATGTGAATCAATTAAATATGGCATTGGTTTAGTACTTTCGATTTTCGCGTTTTCGTTTGATGGGGTCTAACTGGCGCTTTCTGAGTCTTAATGATTTTGGCGTTACCTCCAATAATTCATCGTCCAGCAAGAAATCTAAGCATTGCTCCAGAGACAATTGTGTGTATGGAGTTAGCTGAATCGCTCCATCCGAGGCGTGCGTACGCATATTAGTAAGCTGTTTTTCGCGGCAAATATTGATGTCTATATCATCCTTCTTATTCGATAACCCAACGATCATACCTTGATATACCGGCGTTTGGGGTGGAATAAATAGCACACCTCTGGCCTGCGCAGCATCCAGCGCATAAGAAGTGGAAACTCCGTCTTCAAATGCGACAAGGGCGCCGTTACGCTCTGGGCGATAATATCCATCAACTGGGCGATAGCCGCTCGGGATACTAGACATAATGACTGTACCTTTAGTTTCTGTGAGTAAGTTGTTGCGTAGTCCGATTAACGCTGCCGTAGAAATCTCGTATACAAAACGCGTGCTACCCGAAGAAGTTATCTCTTGCGATTTTAATTCTGCGCGTCTAATACCTAATTCTTGTGAAACCGCGCCAACAAATTCTGAGCTTACCTCAATAGTTAAGTCTTCCATCGGCTCACATTTTTGACCATCAATGTCGCGATAAACGACCTCAGGGCGCCCTGCTTCAAGTTCGTATCCCTCGCGGCGCATAGTCTCAATCAAAACCGACAAATGCAGCTCTCCTCGTCCCGAAACCTTATAGCCCAGACCATCAGGTTGAAGCTTTAATGCGATATTTGTCTCTAGCTCTCTTTCCAGCCTTTCTGCAATTTGGCGCGATGTAGTATATTCCCCTTCTCTACCTTTGAGCGGTGAAGTGTTTGGTCCAATATAGATTGAAAGAGTCGGGGCTTCTAGTTCGATGCCTGGCAAGGCTTCAGGGTTATCTCCGGTCGCAATCGTGTCGCCGATATTTGCTTCAGCTACTCCTGTGATTGCCACGATGTCTCCTGCAATCGCCTCGGGTACCTCTTCTTTACCAAGGCCTTTGTAGACAAACAAATTATCAATCTTGCTAGTTTTCGACTCATTATTGTGCAAGATCTTAACGCTTTGCCCCTTCTTTAGTTTGCCACGGAAAATTTTACCGATACAATATTTGCCCAGATAATTATCTCCAGCCAGTGCCGCCACTAGTAGCTGTGCCGAATCGGAGTCACTATCTACTGAAGGCGCTGGAATATCATTTATAATTGATTCAAAGATAACGTGCAAATCGTCATCAAGATTCGTAGTTTTACCAGCACGTCCTTCACGTGCAATCGCATAATAAACAGGATAAAACAGTTGTGATTCGTCTGTAGCTAGCTCTAGGAAGAGGCTTTCAATTTCACTTAAGACCTCAGGAATGCGAGCGGCTGGCTTATCGATCTTGTTAATAATCACGACTGGCTTAAGATTAAGTTCCAAGGCCTTTTGCAAAACAAATTTGGTTTGCGGCATCGGGCCTTCCTGTGCATCTACGATTAGCAGTACGCCATCGGCCATATTTAAAGTACGCTCAACTTCGCCAGAGAAATCAGCATGGCCTGGCGTGTCGATGATGTTAATCTTATAGCCATCATAATAAACACAAGTCTGCTTGGCGGTAATTGTGATACCGCGCTCATGCTCTTGATCCATTGAATCCATGATGAGTGTCTGATTCATCTCGGCTTGGTTGTCGCGAAAAGTATGAGATTGCTTCAAAAGTCCATCTACAAGTGTAGTCTTACCGTGGTCTACGTGGGCAATAATTGCCACATTTCTTATCTTATCTTTGCTCAAAGTCATAAACGTAATTTTAACATAAATTGACAAAAATTACAATCCGTGGTATAATAAAGATATATGGCTAATCGAAACAAACATCTAAACCCTGGAACTTACGAGCCTGAGCGTTGCTGGGTGGGTGATGTTCATAAAATCTGTTATTCTACTAGGGAGGAGGCCGAAGTAGCTGCTAAGGTTGCTGAATATGATCACCAAACTGGACCACTTTCGGTTTACAAATGCGAATATGGCGACCACTACCATCTAAGTTCTACCTAGACATCTATTGCTTACCAGTATTTGGTGCTTTTGGGATAATATCAATTGCGCCATTCGTCGGACTCATTACGCTACTTACGTCAATAGCGACACCTTCACCTCTAATTGTCTCATTAAGTGGGATTAACGATATCGTATTTTGCATTGATTTATCAAGACCAGTAATCGTGATATTCGTATCATTTGTCCTTCCAAGTACCCGATCATTTAGTAAAACCAAAACTTCTTTCCCATCCGTCTGAAATTCGATTTCAATTCTGTCGTCCGAGGTTTGTTTAGTATTAACCACGGTCAAAGTGGGTAGCATGAGTCCATCATCTACCTCATCTACTCTTGGCAAACTATCAAAACGCTCCATAATATAATCTGTCAAAAGACTAAGTTCGTCTAGGTTTGTTACTACTTTTCCTCCAGTCTCGGCAGCTAAAGTTTGATATTCAGATTCATTGCTTGGCTTAGTAATAATATAAAAATTCACAGGGTCGATTTCTTTACTAAGCTTGATCACCTGTTCAATAGTTATGCCGTCACGATCTGGGGCCAAAAAACCTGCATCGGTCAGCACCACCAAAGATTTGGTGGCACCATGTTTCCATTTCAAGCTTTTCATAGTTTGGAAACTCGCCGAAAGGAGAGACTCTGGCGTGTCTCCACCACCGTCAACCTTGATATTGTCTAACTCTTGGCGAAATATTTCCAATGTACAAGTGTCAAAATTGCATCTTTCCACTGGCTCATAAGGATCCTTTAAGTCCCGATAATCAAATAAAGCAACCCTGCCACCAGAATCCAAAGTTTCTTTAGCCAGACGATAAGCCTCATCCTTATACTGCTTTATTAGTCCACTCATTGATCCAGAAGAATCAATCAGAATAGCCGTATCATGGTCCGAAACTACTCGAGTCTCGATTCCATATTGTTGCGCGATTTTGTTAAAAATCACCTTAGCCGCATCCTCATATAAGTTATCGGAAACGTATTTCAAATGGTCATCAATATTTAAATAATGACTACAAAACACATCATGCTTGTTACACCAGGTCCCCACTTTACCGATAAAAGCATCTGGTCGATAAGGCTCGTAGGCGCCGAGTAATCCTTTATATGCCTTGCAATCTGGTACATACATACGATAATCGGACAAATCTTTTCCCTGACATGCTGGCGGGAATAAACCTTTACCCTCGGGTAAATATAGCTTTGGATCACCAAAGGTCGCAGCATAAATAATTCGCTCAGGATTTAGCCCTGGTAACGATTTTGATATCACCATAGCGCCCTGCGAGTAGCCACCAATTACATATTTCGTATTCGGACAGCTTATACCATTGATCATCTTTTGTAGTTTTTCTACGCCAGAATCTACACTTTTGCCAAATTCATACGCATCGCCCGAGCCAAAATATGCACCTAGTGCCACCTTGAGGTTATCTATCCCTACGCCAATTGCGGGGTAATCCAAATCGACAAAATCGTAAGTTACTCCAGTCCCCTTTATTCTGTTATCAATTGCAGATTTAAATTCCAAATAATTAGGGTCATTATTTAGCTCACCGCCAGAGCCTCGCGCAAACACCACTCTTAGGTCTGGGCAGCCTACTGCTTGTACTACGTGAATCGGTATGCTGATCATCGTAAGTGCTAATGCCGCAACTAAATAGCGAATTTTAATCTTATGTCTACGTGTGTTATGCAGACGCACATGAATATTATTAAATTTAGTATGTAGTTTTTTACCTCGCATTTTTCTCCTTTATTTTAGTTTGCGAGATTATATGCACAGGCTACAGAATATTACAACCCCCTCTTATTGCCTATGCTAATAAAGCGCATAATGTACGCCCCGAGAACTATTGCTTCGCCAAACAACCCTGAATGCATGCCCGAGAAAATAAGATTTTGTGCTACAATATTGTCTATGAGTAAACAAGAAGACTGGGATAATTACTTTATGAACATCGCCGAGACGGTGGCGCAAAAATCCAAAGATCCGTCAAGCAAAATGGGTTGCGTAATTGTGGACCCCAAAAAGCGTGTAGTTTCCATGGGCTACAATGGTATGATTCAAGGTGCTGACGAATCCAAAATGACGCTCTCCGAGCGCCCGATGAAATACTACTTTGCAATTCATTCCGAAATGAATGCGCTAATCTTCGCTCATCAGGATTTAAGCAATTGCACAATTTATAATCGTGTTGCAACTTGCGAAAACTGCCTAAAACATTGTTTGCAAGCAGGTATTAAGCGTTTTGTGCATCGCGAGCTTCGCGTATCTTCGCATTCTACCGATCCAGCTAAATCCATGACCAATATTGAAACCGACGAAGCGGTCGTGCGGTTACTTTCTTCGATGCCAAATGTTGAAACCTTAAATCTTACTAATGGTAAATCGTATATCGAAGACATCATAGATTCCTATCCAGAAGGTTCGGAAGAGCGCGCGAGGTTAGCTAAATGGGCACACAATAACAAAGCGATTTAATAATACACTATTATGCACGACAGCTGGAAACCATTTTTAAAATCGGAATTTGATAAACCATATTTTAAAGAACTCTCAAAATTCTTGCATCAAGCATATGAGACCAAAACTATTTATCCCAAAAAATCACTGGTTTTTTCAGCCTTCGCGACGGATCTTAATGAAGTAAAAGTAGTGATTCTGGGGCAAGACCCTTATCATACGCCGGGGGCAGCGCACGGATTAGCCTTTTCTGTTCCAGACACGGCTCCTATCCCGCCGTCACTTGTCAATATTTATAAAGAAATCGATAACGATATCGGCCATCACAAAAACGCTACGGGCAATCTTCGAAATTGGCAAAACCAGGGTGTTCTATTGTTAAACACAGTGCTTACGGTGGAAGCTCATAAGGCAGGCTCACATCGTGGTAAGGGTTGGGAAACATTCACCACGGAAGTGATTAAATATCTAAATGAAACTCGCCCTCACCTCGTGTTTATTTTGTGGGGTCGCGATGCTCGTAACAAAAAATCGTTGATCGATGCAAAAAAACACTTGATTCTTGAATCGCCGCATCCTTCCCCACTTTCGGCTTATAACGGCTTCTTCGGGAATCATCATTTTTCGAAAACAAATGAGTTTCTCAAAGCACACGACATGAACATAATTGAATGGTAATCTATAAAACATGCTAAAATAGACAATATGTATATCGTAATCGAAGGTCAGGATGGCACCGGCAAGTCTACCCAGGTTGAATTATTAAAAGACTATTATCAAAAGCAAGGCAAAAAAGTCGTAATGATGGAAGAGCCAGATGGCGATCTTCCCCAGGCTCATGATTTACATGATTTAATCCTCAGCCGCGGCTATCATCTTGAATCACTCACTAACGTATTATTATTTACGGCTGCACGTGTTGAACTTTGGAAAAAAATAGCCGAGCCAGTTTTAAAAGAGGGCGGCATTGTAATCTCAGCGCGAAACTATTGGTCTACGCTAGCCTATCAGGGCTATGGCGAAGGGGTTTCGCGCAGCAAAATAATCCGCCTTACCAAAGAAATGCTACCAGAGCACTATTTTAAGCCAGACTACGGTTTTATTCTGACTGTTCCAGACCAAGTACGTGAAGAACGGCAAGCGATTCGCGGCAAAGCGATGGAGACCTTCGAGATGAAGCGGCACGATTTTCAGGCCAAAGTCAATGCCGCCTATCCCAAAATTGCCAAAGATTTTAATCTTACTATTGTCGATGCTTCCGGTAGTATCGAAGAAGTATTTGAAGCAATTAAAAAAGTGCTTTTGGGACCATAAGCTTGGCCAAACGGCCTCAAGCGTGTCCCAAAAGTACTTTTTTAATTGCTAAGCGCTATTCAGCAAACTGCGAATTATATAATTCTGCGTAGAATCCGTTTTGTTTCAGCAGTTCTTCGTGGTTGCCTTGTTCGACAATGTTACCATCTCGCATAACCAAAATTAAGTCAGAATTACGAATCGTAGAAAGCCGATGTGCGATTACGAAAGAAGTGCGTCCGTGGGTAAGTTTTTCGAAAGAATCCTGGATTAATTGCTCGGTACGGGTATCTACATTGGATGTAGCTTCATCTAAAATCATCATAGGAGGATTGGCTACCATGGCGCGTGCAATGGTGATTAATTGTTTTTCGCCAGCCGAAATATTGTCCGAATCCTCACTGATCTCCGAACGATATGCTTTTGGTAGGGCTTCAATAATATGATGAACATTAGAAGCTTTTGCGGCTTGCTGGATGTCGTCTAACGATGCTTGCAAATTCCCGTAGCGTAAGTTATCCTCTACGCTACCAGAAAACAACCACGTGTCTTGTAAGACCATGCCAAATAATCGTCGCACGTCCGAACGTTTCATCTCGCGCGTAGGCACTCCATCGATAGTAATGTAGCCAGAATCTGGGTCGTAAAATCGCATCAGTAGGTTTATTAATGTGGTTTTCCCCGCACCAGTTGGGCCTACGATTGCTACCTTCATGCCAGGCTTAACCTTGACAGAAAAATCCTTAATAATTGGTGTATCCTTAAAATAGCCAAAGTTGACGTCGTGGAATTCAACTTCACCCTTAATATCGCTAATGGTCCTCGCATCCTCTGAGTCCGGTTCTTCCTCGGGCTCTTCTAGGAACTCAAAAATTCTCTCGCTGGCTGCCAACAGTGCCTGTAATGTAGATGTAGTAGAAGCGATTTCGGTAATTGGACGATTAAATCTGGATACATACTGGATAAATGCTTGGATGTCGCCAATACCGATATTCCCTTGTACTACAAAAATTCCACCTAGAGCACAAATCGCTACATAGCCGAGATTCGTAAAAACGTGCGTAACTGGAAAAGAAAGAGATGAAAATATCTGTGCTTTACGTGTGACGGTGGCGAGTTTCTCATTGGTCTTACTAAAATCTTCGAGGGCATCATCTTCGTAAGAATTGGCTTTTATAATGATTTGTCCAGAATAGTCTTCTTCGATCTTACTATTTAGCGTACCAAGTGTGCTTTGTTGCTCTCGGAAATATTTTTGTGCATAGTTCATTATTTTTGCAACTACAAATACCGAAATCGGCACTACTACAAAAGAAATCAACGACAAAGGAACTGAAATTGTCAACATTACAACCATCACACCAACCAAAGTAGTCAAGCTAAGCGAAACATCGGCAATTTCTTGTGACATCGAAGTAGTTAGCACATCAACATCGTTAGACATTCTTGATAGAGTATCGCCATACTGATGACGATCAAAATAAGATATTGGCAGTCTAGATATTTTATCTAAAATCTTCTCACGCAATTCTTTGGTGTATTTAGCTGATACTACGGCCAATATAAATGCTTGTGCATAGTTCAACGCCGCCGAGGACGAAAACAGAACGATAGCTAGAATCGCATTACCGCCCAGCGCGCTCCAGTCTAGATCTGGATATGAATTTACCGCAATCGTGGTCATATCGCCAAGGATCTTAGGAATGAATAACCCCAAAATCGCAGACCCTACGGTCAAAATTACAGCAATTAGAATTGAGAAACGATAACCGTGAATCGATTTGAGAAATGCCTTAAAAGAACCACGCATGTTTTTAGGTTTTCCAACGTGCTTAGGCATGGCGTACCCCCTTTACATGTTTTAATTCCTGCGCGTATTCTTTGTCTGAAAGTTGAGATTTTACGATTTCCTGATAAATTTTACATTTGCCAAGTAGTTCAAAATGCTTGCCTTTACCTACGACCTTGCCATTGTCGAGTACAACTATTTGATCAGCGTCCTTGATTGTACTTACGCGCTGAGCCACAATCAATACGACTGCAGATTTAGTGATTTCTTTTAAGGCTGTTCTTAATTTTTGGTCGGTTTTCATATCAAGGGCAGAAAAAGCGTCGTCAAAAATATAAATATCGGGTTCTTTGCAAATCGCCCTAGCGATTGATAAACGCTGCTTTTGGCCGCCGGAAACGTTGGTGCCGCCCTGTGCGATGTGGGCGTTATATTTATCTGGAAATTTTTCGATAAAGTTTTTTGCCTGTGCAATTTCGGCTGCCTTATGAACTTGCTCACTGCTCGCATTGGGTGCACCAAATTTGATATTTGATTTTATAGTTCCTGCAAACAAAATTCCTTGTTGTGGCACCAAGCCAATTCTCTGCATTAGGTCAGCCTTTTCATATTCCTTTACTGAAAGGCCGTCCACTAGCACTTCCCCACTAGATGCTTCGTAAAATCTTGGAACCAGATTGATTAGCGTAGATTTACCGGAGCCTGTAGAACCAATAAAAGCCGTAGTTTCTCCCGCAACGGCTTTGAATGAAATATCCTCTAAAACATTTTCTTCCGCGCCAGGATAACAAAAATCTACATTCTTAAATTCCACCGAGGCGGTTTTTTCGGGCTGACCATTAGTCCTTGATTTCCAGACGATTTTCTGGGCCTTATCAAGCACGGCATTAATTCTGCGCGCTGACACATTTGCACGTGGCAACATTACGAACAGCATCGACATCATCAAGAACGACATCATTACGTGTGTAACGTACTGTGCAAAAGCGGTCATATTGCCAAGATACGCGAAATCTTTTGACAAAAGTGAGATACCTACCCACGAGCAAAGCAAAGTTGTGCCATTAAAAATAATATTAATAATTGGATTTTGTAACTCCAAAATACGATCAATAAAAATAAGTAACTTAGTTAACGCATCATTGGCCTTAGCAAATTTCTTCTTCTCAAGTCCTTCATTATTGAATGCCCGTATCACTCTAAGTCCAGTTAGATTCTCGCGCGTTAGAAGGGTAATTTTGTCAAACAATTCTTGAAACATCTTAAACTTCGGAATGACAATTGACATAATTAATATCGTTGAGCCCAAAATTGCCGCCACGCCAACCATAATAATCCAACTCATATCTGGAGCTGTTTGAATAGCCATCACAATCGAAATGATGCAAAACAGTGGCGCTCTTAACATCATTGACAAGATCATCATCGTGGCGTTTTGTACCTGATTAACGTCGTTCGTGGTGCGGGTTAATAATGAAGCGGTAGTGAATTCTTTCAAGTCATCCATATTATAATTCATGATTTTCGTGAAAACAGCGGTGCGGATGTCGCGCGAAAAACAAGCGCCAATCTTAGCAGAAAAATAACTAGAAACAAAAGAAGCAATCGCAGAAACTACCGCGAGCCCCACCATGGCTAGCCCAGTCATCCAAATATAATCGGTATCACCGACTACAATCCCTTTATTAATTATGTCGGCCATCAAAGCTGGGAGCTGAAGAGTTGTATATACCTGCGCCGTAGTCACAAAAACCAGGATTATGACCTGCCACCAGTAAGGCTTCAAATAACGAAACAATTTAAACATACTTAAGTAATTTTACCACGTTTCTTTTCTAGATGGATAAAGAAGTAAATTAGGGCTCCGATTATGATATAGACGTAATAGGAGAAAAACCTCCAAGCGAGCATTGCCCAAAAAACATAACCAGTCGAAAGTCCGGAAAACACCAAAAAGAATGTACCTTCTGCCGCGCCAGCATTGCCAGGTGTCGGCACAAAACAAACCGCCGCCATTACAGCTACGGTAGTCGTAAAACACACCCAAAAATTTGCATCACCACCAAACGCCGTCAAAACAAAAAACGGAATTGCCGCAATAAGACCGTTAAAACAAATTGAATAAAAAATGGTTTTAACCATTAAACCGCGCGCACGCAATATTGTCTTAATAGACTTTACATATTCGCTTACTTCGCTTTCGACTTTTGCTTGTGCATCGTCGGTGTTTTTAATAATTTTTACTTTAGCGAGTATTTTTACTACAAAATTAATACATTTAGTAGTGAACTTTGGGAAGAAAGTAGCTCCCAAAATTAAAACTGGCCAAAACGCGTAGAATAGTAAGCCAAACCAGGCTGTCGCCACAAGCACCGAGTTGTTGATTGCGGAACTACCAAAGATAAAACTAATAATTGCAATTGCTAAAAAGCCAATCTGAGACGAAATCATACCAAAAATTGGAATCGAAGTTGAAGTGCCTTTTGAAAGGCCACTGTTTTTGCGCATATAATATATCTGAAATGGTTGTCCACCAATAGCTGCTGGAGTAATGTTGTCGTAATACTTCCCTAGTAAAACCGTGCGCCTTGCGATGGTTCGGGCCTTTTGGCGGTTTAGTTTATTACCTTTGTCCATGCTCCGCATCATCACGACATATTTACGAATTTCGACAGTTAGAGCTACCAAAAAACAAATCGTAGCAGGAACAAGAAGCCACCATTTAAGCGTTATTTCGGACAGCTCCGCTGCTTCTTTTGGCTTACTGAATTCAGCCACTGCTGTAGCCGCTATCACCGCGACATTTATGATCACGAAAAGAAAAACCAAGATAGGCTTCTTTTTGCCAGATAAAAATCCACGTATACTGTTATCTTTTTTTTGTGGCATATTAATCCCGACTAGCTTTTATTTTTGGATATTCATCAACTAATACACGGATGCAGCCAGCAATTGGAATCGCGATAATCGCGCCAAGCAAACCAAACATATACATACCAATTGTGATGGCGCACAGAATAATCACGGGTTGCAAGTTTAGTGCATCACCCTGGATTTTTGGCGAGATAATATTGTTTTCAATCTGCGCGTAAATTATATACACGATAGCGAACACTAACGCCGCAACGGGACTTGAAAAGAATAGTAGCAAAGTAACTAATGAGCCGCCGATAAATTGACCAAACATTGGAATCATGTAGAAAATCATTGTAATCATACCCATAGGTATTGCGAGGCTGGGCGAAAAGCCGATAATCAAGGAAAGAATAAAAACAATTATCATAGCGGCACAACCGTCAATCATTGCGACGATTATCTGGCGGGAAACATAAGTAGAAACCACATTGGCCATCTTGGAAGTAATACTCTTTGCGACGTCAACCGATTTCTTGTCGCCACCTGCCCCCAAATTCTTCCATAATGTTTCCATTAATCCAGGCCCCTCAAGGAGGAACAATAATGTTAAGACAAGGATTAGGGTAATCTTCATTACAATGTCCGCCACGCCACTGACGCTAGACACCAAGTTATCGCCAAGTAATCCCAACATGTTGTTAGAGATGCCAGTGAGCGAATTAGTGATTTCCGACTGGAGGTTTTCGATGCCAATGGCTTTGCCAAAGTTATTGATGCCGTCCCAACCGCCGAAGGCAGATTGAAACGTCTCTGGAACATGCTGCAGGAACCTCGCAGTTTCGTTAACCACGACGGGGCCAACAATGGCGATTATTCCACCAATTACAATTACTACAATAAGATATGCAAATACGGCGGAAAGGCTCTGATGCTTTTTATCGGTACCGAAATGTTTAGTAAAGAAACTGTTGACCTTTCTTACAAGCGGTTTCAAGGCTAAAGCAAGAAAAATGGAAATCCCGACAATCACTAGCCCAGCTAATGCTTTGTAGAAAAAGAACAAAACACCTGCAATAAATAATGGTACCAACCAAAACTTAACAAACGTTTTTAAATCGGTTTCAATTTGTTTAGACATAAACCTCCTTATTGAATCCATTATAGCATAAACAACTAAAATATTTCAAATGCGTCCTAAGGGACATAAAGACTTGGCCAAAGCGACCAAGAGTGTGCTCGAAGGACGCGCTTGAATAATTTTAGCTGTTATGGCATTATAATTGTAATGAAAGTTTTAATGCATACGTGTTGTGCGCCGTGTAGCGTATACTGTGTTGATTCATTGCGGTCCGAAAATATCGAACCAACTCTTTTTTGGTACAATCCAAATATTCATCCCTATATAGAATACAAAACACGCCGCGATTGCCTTAGGGACTATGCTAAGCAAATCAATGTTGAGCTGATCCTACAAGAAGAATATGGGTTGGATGAATTTTGCCGCAATGTTGCAAACGATATTTCAAATCGCTGCGTAAATTATTGTTATCCGAAACGACTCGGTGAGACGGTGCGTTATGCTGCCGAAAATGGCTACGATGCCTTTACTACGACGCTGCTAGTTTCCCCATATCAAAAGCACGAGGAATTAAAAAAAGTGTGTGAAAAACTCGCCGAGCAATCAGGTATCAAGTTTTTGTATAGGGATTTTCGCGTAGGTTTTCGAGAAGGTCAAGCGAAAGCTCGCGAGATCGGTCTATATATGCAAAAGTATTGCGGCTGTATCTTTTCTGAAGAAGAACGCTACGCGAAACAAATTGAAAAAGACAAAAAAAGTGTTATAATATAAAAATATGTTAGTTTCTGACTACGACTACGAACTACCAGAAGAACGCATCGCGAAGTATCCACCAAAAGAACGTGGTGCTAGCAGGCTATTGGTTTTGAATCGCCAAACTGGAGAAATCGTTGATTCCTATTATCGCAACTTAGATGAATTTTTAAATCCAGGCGACGTTTTAGTTTTAAATGATACCAGGGTAATGCAATCACGATTGTTTTGTGAATTGCCCGACGGCCGCAAGCGTGAGCTTGTCGTGCTCGAAAAACATGGCAACGAACCTCAACGAGTAATGTATCGTGGCAAGATTCATGAGGGTGATCAGCTTACCATTCATTCTCGGGCCGCGTCCGGTCGGCCCGTCGGCACGGACGACCGGCGCTCGTCCTCGCCTTGCCAGGCTTCGGATTCCCTCGGATTGAATAGTAAGCTGATCGTAATCACTAAAATACTCGGTAACGGCATCGCTGAAGTTGAATCAGCTGTTCCGCTAGCTGAGCTCGCCGAGAAATACGGTACAGTTCCCTTGCCGCCATATCTTCATCGCGACGCGACAAATGATGACAAGAAAAGATATCAAACAGTATGGGCGAAGAACATGGGTTCCGCTGCCGCTCCAACTGCTTCGCTCAATATGACTGAAGAACTTCTCGAAAAATTGCGCGACAAAGGCGTAATTATCAAATACTTGACTTTACATGTGGGGCTTGGCACATTCTTACCTATTCGTTCCGATAAAATCGAAGACCATAAGATGCACTCCGAGTGGTTTAATATTCCAGACGATACGATAAAAGCAATCAATGACCGGAAGGCCTCTTTCGAGGGGAATCCGCAGTCGCTACGAGGACTCAGCGAGGAACCCCGTGAAGACGGGCGTGACGAGCGTCCCGAGAAAGAGGTTTCCGGTCGTATTGTTGCTTTAGGCACTACAGTAGCTCGTACCTTGGAATACTACGCTAAAACTGGCAAGACTTCTGGCGAAGATGACATCTTTATTTATCCGGGTTTTGAATTCAAGATTGTTGATGCCTTGATTACGAATTATCACGCGCCCAAATCTACCGTATTGATGTTGGCCTCAGCTTTTGCTGGTTGGGATAATTTGAAAAATGCTTATAATCATGCGATCGAAGAAAAATACAATTTCTTAAGCTACGGAGATTCGATGTTAATATGCTAAAGTTTGATATAGAAAAAAGGAATGGCCTTGCAAGAGTCGGTGTAATTCATACCCCGCATGGTGATATCAAAACTCCAGCCTTTGTTGGCGCCGCCACGAGAGCGACCGTAAAAGCATTAACGATGAAAGAAATGCGAGATTTGGGCTCGCAGGCAATACTTGCAAATACCTACCATTTGATTCTTAGACCAGGCACAGAGCTAATCGAGAAAGCTGGAGGCCTAGCTGAATTCTCAAGCTGGCACGGACCAACTTTTACGGATTCTGGTGGCTTCCAGATTTTTTCCCTACCAAACGTCAAAATCACTGAAGAAAGCGTGAAATTCAAATCTCATATCGACGGCGCAAATTTTGAAATGACGCCAGAATCAAGCATGCAGGCACAATGGGCAATTGGCGCAGATATTCACATGGCGTTTGATCATCTTGCCAAGTCCGAAAGTTATGAGGATATGAAGGAAGCCATGGAAAGAACTCATAGATGGCTAGATCGCTGCGTAACTGAACATAAAAAACTTGCTCGAGCAAATGACCAAATGTCTTTTTCTCGGGCCGCGTCCGGTCGGCCCGTCGGCACGGGCGACCGGCGCTCGTCCTCGCCTTGCCAGGCTCCGGATTCCCTCGATAAAAGACAATTTGGCCATTCGTATGAACAACACTTGTATGCTGTCGTGCAAGGAGGGACATTCAATGATCTGCGCGCCGAATCTGCCGAGTACTGCGCCGGCGAAGACGTTGATGGATTTGGCATTGGTGGTGTATTTACGGCGGACGGTATGGATGAAATGCTAAAAACTGTTAATAGTATTCTTCCGGAATATAAACCCCGTCATTTGCTTGGTATGGGTCAAGAGCCGATTGATTTATTCGTGGGGGCTGAATTTGGCTGTGATACTTTTGATTGCGTCGGCCCAACTCGGATGGCTAGGAACGGTTCACTCTACACCTTAGACGGAAGAATTAATATTAAAAACGCAAAATACACTCACGATTATGCTCCGCTTATGGAAGAATGTGGCTGTGAATGTTGTAAAAATTACACAAGAGCTTATCTACATCATTTGTTTAAGACGGATGAAATAACCGCAAAAGTTCTAGCCTCAATTCACAATGAACATTTCATCGTCCGTACGGTGGATAGAATTCGTGAAAGCTTATTGAATGATACTTTCGGCGAATACAAAAAGAGCTTTCTGGATCGATATTATAAGCATATATAATATATAGTGCAGCCTATACGCTACATATAGTATTATATATAATCATTTTAGATACTGCCAAATCGGACCACTGGTAGTGTCTTCAATGACAATTCCTAATGCCTTTAGCTGATCACGGAGCTCGTCTGATCGAGCGAAATCCCTATTCTCGCGCGCAGCTTGACGTTCAAGAATTAAGCTTTTAGTGGAATCATCAGTATCTGGCGAATCAGCGATTAAACTTAGTCCGAATAATTCATCTACCTTTCGCCAGTCATCCATAGCCAAATCCGACGTATCAATAATTGCGAAAGCCTCAGCAGAATTTAGATTGTTGTTGACAGCGGAAAGAATCTTATCAAATGTATCCTGATTAGATGATGAGCCTGGTTCGGCGGTGGATTGATATAGTAGCGCAATCCTATTTCGCCAATTTAGTCGTCTTTGTTTAGCGGCCTCTAAGCTTTCGAAAGTAAAATTCCTAGTGCCTTGATAATGCCCGGCCAGTACCCACATTTTAAAATCCATTGGCGAAAAACCACGTTCTGATAAATCATCTAAAGTAAAAATATTACCAAGAGATTTTGAAATCTTTTCGCCATCAATTGTAATAAAATTGCAATGCAACCAGTATTTTGCTAGTTCTTTACCGCTCATTGCGTAAGTTTGAGCGATTTCATTAGTGTGGTGCACTGGCACATGGTCAATTCCGCCAGTATGAATATCGATTGGCTCCCCGAGCTCTTTATGAATAATCGTAGAGCACTCCAAATGCCAACCAGGGTAACCTGGGCGGCCCAAATAGTCCCAACGCATAGCGTGTTTTTCGCCCGGCTTAATAAATTTCCAAACAGCAAAATCGGAATTGTTGCGTTTTTCGTCGGAAAAGTCAATTCTTGCACCAGCCTGAAGCCCAGATAAATCTAATTTAGCGAATTTAGCATAATCTGAAAACTTTGAAGTATCATAGTATACGCCATCTTCGGTTTCATAAGTAAAACCATTGGCTGTCATCTTGTCGACGGCTTTGATATCTTCTTCGATATAATCAGTCGCACGTGCCAAAACATCTGGTTCGGTTAAACACAATTCTCGAAAATTACGCATGAAATCTTCACTATAAAATTCGGCAATTTCATAAACGCTTTTCCCTTCACGCGCTGCACCCTTTTCGAGTTTATCCTCACCAGAATCGCCATCCGAAGTTAAATGACCAACATCAGTAAAATTCAGCACGCGTTTGACTTTATATCCGTCGAGTTTTAGGGTTCGAACCAACAAGTCCCAATAAATATATGAAGCATAATTGCCGATATGCTGAAAACCATAAACTGTTGGGCCACAAGTGTAAATCTTTACTGTTTCGCTAAGTGGCTTGAACGTTTCAATTTTGCGACTTGCGGTATTATATATTCTAAGCATTAAGCATGTCCTCCAATACTTTTTCTAGTTTATGATACTTATCTTCAGATACGCCATGCCGCCCAGGGGTATGAATAGCAGTCAAATAATCGGGGTTGTCTTTTAGGATTCTAGGAATATTGTATGACGCAATTATTTGATCTCTTATGCCGTATATTAATGTAGTAGGAACTTTTAACTCTGCTAGAGTTTTATAGTTATTGCGATTTAGCACAATTTTATCAATTGAATTATTAAAAGCTTTATCCTCAAGAATTTTCTTATTTTTGAGACCAACAGCATCGCGAAACATCTTCATGCCAGCGGCAAAAGCCGGGTTATCTAAATCCTCAACAGTATAAATTGGCGGCGAGATTAAGATGAGCTTATCAACCTTACCTTTATGTTTGCTTGCATATCGTGTTACGATGAAAGTTCCCAAAGAATGCCCCACTAATACAAGAGGAGTCTTTATTTCAAGCTGATTGATAGAATTGTTTAAAGCCTCTAATTGTTCATTATAATCATATTCGAGCCTGTCGTTCTTTATGGACTTGCCCGAACCAAGTAAATCGAAAGTTACAAATCTCACATCCCTAAGCGAAGGTAACTTTTCTAAATATTTAAGTGCCTCACTATATGTAACAGAATCCGATGCAATACCGTGAATCATTATAACGGTTAGTTTTGCCTCACCAGAGGCCACGGCATCATGCGTTTTTTCTAGTTCTAGCTTATGTCTCATTTAATAGCTCCGGTACTATGTGTACTAATTCCTTCACGGCGTCTTCATAAGACATATCGTAGGTTCTAAAACCAGCTGCCATTGGATGTCCACCTCCACCAAAATATCCCGCTATTTTCTCGGCAATTGGTGCATCAGAAGTGCAACGAATTTTACCAGTGATTTTGCCGTCCGGGTATGTCTTAATTGCTACTGCTACTTTTACGCCTTCCACTAATCTCATTTCTTCCAGAATTAATACATTAGGATTGTATTCGTCAGAATATTCACGAATGTCATCCCACGGAATATGCACTGTAGCTAATTCGCCATCCAAAGAATAATCAATCCTTTTAATTAAATCAGCCTTATAATCAAGAATTCGCGGTGACTTCTTCATGAATTCGCGACGCTTGTCCTCAAGTTCGGAAATATTAGCACCAAGTTTTGTTAGCTCGGCTGCAATTTCAAAAGTTTCGGCAGTAACGGAATTGCTGGTGAGTCCCAATGTATCAGATAAAATACCTTGGAAAATCGCTCCAGCGGCTTCTTTATTGATTGGAATCTTTTGCTCGAGGGCGATGCGATAAATAACCTCCGTACAGGCTGGACGCACCTCTATAATGCTCTCGTGCGGGAATTCGAGATCATCTAAAGACTCGTGATGATCAATTACTAAAACTGGTGCATTATATAACCGATTCTTAATTGCGGTGTCTTCTAATAATTTAGATAAAAGAACTTGCGCAGCCGTATCAACGATAATATAACCATCAGCCTTAAAATCAAATTCATTCGTCACCCTAGACCAATCATCAAAATAATGTAGATACTTTGGAATATCAACCGGACAATATAAGGAAACATTCTTATCATCTAATAAATAATCTAAGGCAATTGCGCTACCTAAAGAATCTCCATCAGGGTTTTCTGCCTGTATGATGCAAATGCTTTTTTTATCAGCTAAAAAATCAGTAAATTTGGTATACATAGAATTATTATACCATGGCTTGTGTTATAATAAATGCATGACAATTTTTCATGCAGACAAAAACTTTGAAAGATTTGAAGATGTAACCCCTGCTCTCTTAAGAAGAGAAAAGGTAAAATTACTTCTATGCGATTTGGATAACACTCTTAGGCTACATTCCGAAAAAGAACCAGCCGACGAACTGCAAGAATGGATCAAAGACTGCCACAACGCGGGAGTAAAGGTGGTAATCATTTCAAACAATGGACGCAAAAAAATGATGCAAAAATTCTGCGAACCAATTAATGTTCCTTGTGTTTGGTGGGCCAAAAAACCCATGAGCAAAAAACTCACAGAGGCCATGAATGAGTATCAAATCTCACCAGAGAATACGGTAATGCTTGGCGACAAATGGTCTACCGACGTATTGGCGGCCAAATTTGCTAAAGTTCGCTCATGGAAAGTAGATCATAGGAGGTCAGTAGTATGAGTAAACAAATTAATGGTCCTACAGTCCTTACGATGCTTCGTATGATTCTGTCAGTCGTGTTTATGGCCTTTGTGCTGCTTCCGGATCAATGGGCTAAAATCACCGCCTTTGTAATTTTTGTCGTAGCTGCGATTACAGACAAGATTGACGGCCATTGGGCGCGCAAGAAAAAAATCGTTACGGATCTCGGTGCTTTTCTAGATCCTCTAGCTGACAAGATGTTAGTAGACCTAGCGTTTCTCGTTTTAGTCTATCTGAACGTCGTGCCGATTTGGGTTTTTGCTATTATTTTGGTGCGCGATCTCGCCATAGATGGCATGCGTATGATGGCTGCTCGCAACAAAATTACCATCTCGGCTTCTTTTTATGGGAAGCTTAAAACCACTGTGCAAATGATAGCTTTAGTTATATTTTTATTAAATCTAATCTTAAATCAGGAAGCTCTATATATTGTTGGAATGGTAATTTTGTATGTAGCATTAGCTCTTACGGTCTTTTCGGGGATTGATTATATTAGCAAAGGCCGTGGATTATTAATAAAATAGTACAAGCAAAAGCTGTAGAATCAATTCTATCCAAAAATCCACCATGCCCCTCGGAACCACCTACTACCATTTCCAGTTTCTGGAAGAAATGATTTTCGATTAAGATCTCGTTTGAATCTTTGATGTCGAATTGGCGTTTTAGGAAACTTTCGAACAAATCACCACAGAGTGCTAACGGACCACAAAATAGATATATCCAGTCAGTCTCAAATCCATTGCAAATTGTCATTTTGATGGCCACAAGTCCAATCGCGGTCAAGAGCCCAAACAAAGTTCCTTCCCAAGTCTTATTCTTAGAAACATGTGGAAACGGACGGGATTTTTTTATAATCTTTCCGCCAAAAGTTTTACCAAATAAATAGGCAAAAATGTCGTACCCCGGCACGCCAAGTATAATATACCAAAAATGATCAACATCGGTATTCGCTACGAAGATCGTACCCCAAATCAGAAAAACAACTTCAAGTAGAGCCAACATGATGCATAAAAAAGTAGATTTCTTTTTGAAAAAACTTAACAACTCGATCATAGCTACAAAAGAAAAAGCCGCAAAAATTAATTTGAACGGGATACTGTCAAAAGCATAAAGAGAAGCTAATGTTACCACAAACAACGCTACCCCCACGCTTAATCTTACTTTAAAATTTCTGTCCATAACCTCATTATAGCACCAAATAATATGAAAGATGGTAAAATATAAATATGCCTTTAGAATATGTATATAACAAAATTAAGAATACCTTACGCAAGATTGAAATGCGCATAGAGCGCTCTAAATATGGCTATATCGATAAGCTTCCAAAAGATATCGAATATTTTGATGGTAGCCTGTATGATGCAGTTTATGATGCCTCTTGTAAATGGCCTCACAACGTTGCGCTCGATTATTTCAACATGCAGATTTCATATAAAGAAATGATTAAGAGGATTAATAAGGTTGCGGCCGCGCTCAAGGCGATTGGTGCTGAAAAAGGCGAAAATATCACAATTTGCATGCCAAACACCCCAGAAGAAATATACATGTTTTATGCTGTCAATGAAATAGGTGCGGTAGCGAATATGGTCCACCCGCTTTCGTCTGAAAAAGAGATCGAAGATTATTTAAACCAAGCGCAATCGAGGATTATGTTTTGTATAGATATCTCATATTCCAAAGTTGAAGCAATCATCAAAAACACCTCAGTAGAGCAAGTGATCGTAGTTTCGGCTACACGTTCGATGGACTTCATAGTACGAGCAATTTATAAAATTACTAAAGGTCGCAAGAACCACATCAAAAAAGGTCAATATGTCATGACCTGGGATCAATTCCTGAATAAAGCAAATAAATTTGTAGGCAACCCACATACTCGCGTAAATTCCAATGATACGGCCGTAATAATGTATTCTGGCGGCACCACGGGTAAGCCAAAAGGCGTCATGTTGTCAAACCTCAACTTCAATGCACAGGCGCTTGGGGCAAAATACCTCGTACCAGAGCTACTCAAGCCATCGCACTCATTTCTTACATTCTTGCCGAATTTTCACGCCTTTGGGCTAGGCGTATGTATTCATATGCCCTTGTATTTTGGCTGTCGCGTAGTATTAATACCGCAATTCAATGCCAAAAAGCTTCGCAAATATATCAAGAACTACCGAATCAATATCCTAGTAGGCGTGCCTACGGTTTTTGAATACTTGACTAAGCTAAAGCTGGGCAAAAAAGAATTAAAAGGAGTTAAAGGCGTAGTCTCTGGGGGCGACATGATTAGTTTATCAGCTAAAGAACGCATCAACGAATTCTTGAAGGCGCACGGGTCTAAGACGGTAATCGAAAATGGCTATGGCCTTACCGAAGCATCTGGCGGCTTCATCTTCTCGCCGCGCAATGTGGCCGAAGATCCTGACGCAATCGGCTACCCATTACCAGATAATGACGTTAGGATTATCGATTATTATACCGGCAAGGAAGCTCCTATCGGGCAAGACGGTGAAATTGTTGTTCGAGGGCTAGCAGTTATGCAGGGGTATCTTGGCAAGCCAAAAGAAACTGAGAAAGCGTTTATCATGCTTAATGGCAAGAAATACCTACGCACTGGCGATATAGGCTACGTAGACACTAAAGGAGTATTCCATTTTCGTTCTAGACTCAAACGTATGATTATTTCGAATGGCTACAATATTTATCCAGCCAATATTGAAGATGTAACATTAAAATGCAATTCTATTGCTAGCTGTGCCGTGGTTGGTCGCGAAGATAAGGTGCGTGGCCAAAAAGTAGTAATATTCGCAGTACTAAAAGAAGGCGCGAGCGAAAGGGCCGCACGCAAGGAGCTTGCGAATATTTATAAGAAGTATCTCGCCAAATACGAAATCCCTCGTGAAATCCGTTTCTTGCCAGAGCTACCTAAAACTAAACTAGCTAAAATAGACTTTAAAGCTTTAGAGCAACTATAATTTGGTTCTGTTTTCTAGTGCAGCACTGAGAGTAATTTGATCGGCATATGATAAATCTACACCCAAAGGCAGGCCTCGCGCTAAACGCGTGAGTTTGAGATCGGGATTCTGTTCATGTAGCAGCTTCTCCAAAAGCAAGGCAGTGGATTCGCCCTCAACAGACGGATTCGTCGCGATGATAACTTCTTTGACATTGTCTTTATTAACACGTTTAATAAGCTCGCCGATATGCAATTGGTCGGGCGTGATGCCATCAATTGGTGAAATGGCGCCACCTAGCACGTGATAAGTACCTTTGTAGGTATTAGTTTGCTCTATTGCGTAAATATCTAGTGGCTCCTCTACGACCAATACGGTGGTTTTATCGCGATCTGGATTATCATAAAATGGCGAAACATCTTCATCTTCATCAATTAGTGCGAACGTAATCGGGCACGACTTTACTTTATCATGTAAATTTAATAGCGAGTCAGCAATACTTTTGGAAATCTGAGGATTAGACCTAAAAAGATAATAGGCATATCTTTCAGCCGTGCGTGGACCAACGCCTGGCAACCTAGACAAGGCATCGATTGCATTTTCAAGAGCCGAAGGAAGCATTATTATCTTCCGCCGAGACCAAGATTACCAAGACCACCCATTAGGGGTTTCATTTTGTCGGTTGCGATTTCCTGAGCCTTAGCGAAACCGTCGCGCATGCAGTTTTCAATCCATCTCTCGAGCTCGTGGATGTCATCAAAATCGATTTTTTCAGGATCAAGTTTAACTTTTTTTACCTTAAGTTCACCATTAATTTGTACAACTACCGCGCCATCTCCAGCTTCGACCTCGACGATTTCATTTTTTAATTCTTTTTGAGCCTTCCTTAGTTGATTAAGTAGCTTCATCTGGTCCATAGTTTGACCCATATTAATCTCCTTCTTTACCTGTAGATGTATATAGATATATTATATCAGAATTTTCAGATAACGGAGAGGTAATTATTCTGGACAATTTGAATCCATCTTTTTGTTCTACCGGTCCAACAGCAGCAAAGCTAACAAGCCCATCAATCTTATCAACCACCTGAATATTCGTTGAAGCTTCAAGAATCTTATAAAAGTCGTAATTATCCTTTACGTACAAGGTTTCACTATTCAAATTATCCCGAATAACGTCCAAGTTGTAATTAAATTCGTTAGCGATATTAGGATTATAGCGATATCCGTAGACATACTGCAATAGATTAGGAATAATCATGATTGCGAATAAAATAGTTAAAGGCAACATTGCAGAAATTCGAGCGTAAGGGTTCTCTGGGAAAAGGCCATACCATTTTTCTAGAATGTATTTGAGCCCATGCGCAATCAAAATGGAAAGAGGCAAAATAATAAAAACAATAGCGTCTGGATTAAAGCCAGTGATTATCAAACAAAACACGATTAGGATAGAAGCGATTGAATTTCTTGAGGCGAAGAAGCCTTTAGTAGTAGAAAATAGGCCAATCAAAACCAAAGCAAAGATAGGCAGGCTAATGAGTGGCGAAAGAAAAACGCTTTCGGCGGTGCTACGCCACGAAAAAGCTGGCGCCAAGGCACTGATAATGTTATTTAAGAAAGAACTTGCCTCGTAATCTCTTGCAAAGAGCAGTTCCATAATTACGGCTGGATGTTTAACGATGCTAATTCCAAGCACAATAAATCCGCTCAACAGAATGATACCAACAATGATGAGTGGTATTTTGGGTAGATTTTTAACTACGAATCTGAGATGTGGTTGCGACGCGACGAATAGCACACAGAAAATTGCAAAATAAATCATATATGGTGTAAAAATCGAAAGCAACATCGCGATAGCGAAAATGAAGCAATACATAGGTTTGGGGCGGGTCTCACCTTGAATTTTTGAGCCAAGCCAAAGCAAAAGAGTTGGCCAGAAAACCAACATAATCAAAGGAGTGCCAGAGCCAGCTAAGAAAAGAAACGGCGTAGAAAGAATTATGAGGCAAGAAGCTAAAAGCGAAACATTGCTTTTAAACCAGCGGTTGAGCAGCAGAATTAATAAAGCGCCTAGCCCTAATCCGATAATTATGCTTGGCAACTTAATGGCAAAAGTAGTTAACCCGAAGATGGCTATAGAAAACTTCTGCAAAATACGATAAGGTAAATCAACTAAGTCACCATTTAGAATTCCAGCTTTGCCTAAATAATAAGAATCTGTAGCTGAGTTAATCTCGGCATCAGATAAACCTTTCTGCGCGATAAATGGCAAGAGGAACAACAATATAGTGAATGCTAAACCGAGGATAATATAGCCAATTACGAAACGATATCGGTACAAAAAAAGTTTTGAAATTATAATTTTCTTCACATAAGTATTATAACATATTATTCGTGTGTTTCGTCCAGTGACATAAAACGAAGCAGCTGTGGATGGAAGTAGAGTTTGATCTTCCCTACCTCGCCATGACGATGTTTCGCGATAATAAGTTCGGTGATATGTGTCTCTTCATAATCGTCATCATTTTGCTTATAGTAATCTGGACGATGTAAGAACATTACAAGGTCAGCATCCTGCTCGATGGAGCCAGACTCACGTAAATCTGAAAGTACAGGGCGCGGGTCTTCTCTTCCTGTGACTCCACGTGAAAGCTGAGCTAGTGCCACAACTGGAATCTCGAGCTCTCTAGCAAGTATTTTGAGACCACGTGATATTTCGGTAACTTCCTGCACACGCTGGCCTTTGTAGCGGTCGCTACCCTGCAAAAGTTGCAAGTAATCGACTATTACTATACCGATATCGTGATCGTGCATTGCGCGACGGGCTTTGTTGCGTAATTCAACAATATTCATAGAGCTAGTATCGTCAATATAAATTGGGATTTCATCCATTTCTTCCATAGCGTCTCCAATTCTCTGAAATTCCTCATCCGAAAGATTGCCGGTACGCATTTTCCAGTTATCAACACCAGAAACATCCGAAATCATACGATCAATAATTTCGTTCTTGGCCATTTCCATCGAGAAAAACAGTACGCCTTTTTTGTTGATACTGGCAATATTATATGCCAAATTCTGCGCAAACGTGGTTTTACCCATGGCTGGGCGAGCGCCGACAATGATGAGGTCTCCCTTTTGAAAGCCAGCAGTTTTCTTGTCCAAATCACGAAAACCAGTCTTAAGCCCTCTCAAAACGCCGCGGTTTTTATGAAGCTCTGCGATTCTTTCAAGCGCATCGGCCAGCAATTCGTCCATCGGCACGTATTCACTCTTCACTATTTTATCGGAAACTTCAAATAATTCTCTTTCAGCCGCCCCCACCAAGCTATCTACGTCGGCATCTTCGCTGTAGGCCTTTTGGGCAATTTCGGTGCCAGCCTTTACTAAACGGCGCCTGACAGAGGCTTTCTCGACGATTTCAGCATAAGCTTTAGCGTGCGAAGCAACTGGCACAAAATTAGAAAGCTCGGCTAGATAAGGTGCACCGCCAATCGTTTTTAGTTTTTTTATCGATTTTAGCTCGGAGTTTAAAGTCAAAAGGTCGATTGGCTTGTGTTGGTCGTATAAATTGATCATAGCCTCATAGATTATTTGATGACGCTCGTCATAAAAATCGCGAGGTTTTAAAATCGGAAGAATATTTGCGATTACACTGTCATCCAAAATAATTGCGCCGAGCAGCGATTTTTCGGCTACAATATCTTGCGGCGGCAGTCTGCCGTCGTCTCTATCAGAATGGGTTACCTCCTTCGTCATTTCTTACCTCTCCACCCATTATATCAGAAAATTTAGCAAGCACTTCATCGTTTTTTGTGTTATCAGGGTATTCGTCAACGTCGTGTATTGTAATTTTTACGCCATTCGCCGCATTACTTAAAATTCGTTTGTTGCTTTCACGTGAAAGAATGGTCTTTGTTACGTTCTTTTCGGGATATAAATCTAGCACACCGTTCTCAAAACTATGCATGCATTTAATTAATCTTGAATAAATAGCATCATTGATATCTTGAATTTTTGAAAGGAAGGCGTCCCAGTCAAACGTGGTAGAATTTGACGTGGCAGCGGCGACCTGTGGCGTGGCGGCCGCTTCTATTTGTGGTTTGGGTGGAGCAGACAAGGCCGAAACGGTAGGGGTGGCCACAGGCTGTAGAGCTAGTTTTTCAGTCAAAGCGACAAGCAACCTAGCTTCTGCGAACGGCGCTCTAACATCAGGTAATCTTTCTAATAAGGGCAACAATTTAGGGTCGGGCTTTTCGATAATTCTTTCGATAATTTCTTCGGAAAGAGTTTCAGCTTTAATGCCAGAAAGCAAAAGTTCCTTTAGTGAGTTTGTAATTCCTGTCAAATCTGAATTTGAGTATTGCTCTAGCAACAAATCAATCTTTTCGTCTTCAGGAAGCCCCAGGGCAGCCGTTACACTATTCTTAGAAATCTTGTCATTTGACAAAGTAGATATTTGATCCAGTAGCGACAACGAATCTCTAAAAGAGCCTCCACCACGCTTGACGATAATATCGAGCGCACCGTCTTCGATGTTTATCTTTTCTTGGTCTGAGACCTTGCGCAAAAAGTCAAACATTGTTTTGTGGTCGGCTAGTTTAAAAGTGTAACTTTGAGAACGTGAACTAATTGTGATTGGGACTTTATATGCATCGGTAGTAGCCATAATAAATATAACGTGCCGAGGCGGCTCTTCTAAAGTCTTTAAAAGCGCATTAAACGCTTCTTTAGTGAGCATGTGTACCTCATCGATAATATAGATCTTATATTTTCCACTAGTGGGAGCAATCATTGCCTTTTCGCGTAATTCCCGAATGTTATCAATTCCACGGTTGCTAGCACCATCTATCTCGATGATATCGACATAATCATCTTCGATTTCATATTTAAAACCGTTCACTTCATGCGCAAAAATTCTTGCCACAGAAGTTTTGCCAGTGCCACGTGGGCCGATGAACAAATAGGCATGCGAAATCTTATTCTGTTTAAGTGACTTCGACAAAATATCGGTAACTTGAGGCTGCCCAATCACCTCAGATAAAGATTTTGGTCGATATTTTCTGTATAAAGCTTTTGCCATTAGCTACCCCTATAGGGCAGCTTCTACTGCCGCCCACGTTGCATCATCATTATTGGCAGGAATAGTCACAGAAACCTGAGAACCTTCGCGTAAGTGAAAATAAGTTACCGAAGCGTATAAAATCTGGTATTCTTTGCCAGCCACTTCCACAAAATACTTGTCATCGTGGTGAGTAAGTGTGCCAATTACAGTCTTGCGCTCAACTGGGCCAATCTGCTTGTAGAGGAATTTACCGTCTTCAGTAATGGTGAGCTTCATGATGTCGCCCTCAACGAGCTTAGACTTGGAAGCATAATTAGCCGGCACAGGATAATTCTTGCCATCAGGGCCAATCATGATCTGGCCATCAAAAATCCCTTCAATAATCTTGCCCTCTGGGCTGGAAACTACCGTCTCGCGTGGAGCGGAGATCGTATCACCATCACCAAGAATCGAAATTAATAGCTCTTTTGCAGCTGATAAATTAGTTTCTGCTTCACTAAGCAAGCTTCGCAGTCTCTTTATTTGTTTTTCTGGTATTTCAGACATCACCTCGCATCCTGTCTAAATATAGTATTAATATTATATTATATCTTAACCGCCGTAAAGTCAAGCTTATTTTGTGAAAGTTTTCCACCTAAAAAACAGTGGTCAATCACAAAATGTTGTAAAAAATACATATAAACATAAGTACTGTATAGTAGCATCAGAATGACAGTATCCAGGACACACTCAAGGCCGTTCGGCCAAGCTTATGGTCCTGGATACTGTCATTCTGATGCTTTGTATAGCCCAGTGTGTTTCTTGCCGTCGTAAATCATGGTAGGAATGCCTTTAACGTGAATCTGGTCTTCTATAATTTCGCGGTTTTTATTCATTGCGGTGGTGACCGCTTCCGATTCAGCTATTTTTCTGATCTCATCAATCTTTTTCGCATCCAAACCATCGGCAATTAGCCAGCTTTCCAGCTTTGCTCTGGCCTCCTCTTCTGAATACTCGTCATTAAACATATTCTGGTAGGAAACGCCATCATGGTTTTTGCCAGTATAAATTCGGTCTATAATTCCGAGCGAAAGTCCAGCCTCAATTCGCTCAGCAGCAAACATGTATTTCACTATCAAGCCAGAATTATTGAACTTATAATTATTGTCAGAATCTTGAATAGCAAAAGGCACCAAACGCACATTGTGATCGTCAAAGAAACCAACCTCTTTTTGATTGCGATATGAAATCATACACACAGAACAGCCTGGATCAAAGATATCCACAACGGTATCAAGACCTTCCGTCTCGGTGATATTAACCGCAATATAACTTAGGTCGTAATCGTCGGCATTATAAGAACGGAATTTGTCCGGGATGGCCTCAAATATTTCGCCCCATTCAGTAAACCAACGGCCAGTAGCCTCTAGAGGATTAGTAGGCTCGCTTTCGTCAATTGAACAAACTTCTGAACCTAAAGAGCAAGCCGAGGGCTTAGTTACGTTGCAAGACCCCAGCGCCCACAAGGCCAAGAGAGACTTGATGGCGGTCAGAATGGCCCATACGGCAACTACGACAATTATAATCGACAATATCTCGATTATAATCGATAAAGGCTTTACCCATTTAGGGTGCTTAATCATAATGCGGCTAAGTAAAGAGTTTTTGACGTCATCTTTGAATCCAGTTTCGCATTTTTGCAAGCGTACCTTTTTCCAAAGACAGCCCCAAGCCTTTTTTAATGCTTTAAGGTAAGCCTTCCCTACTTTTGGCTTAAAAATTGAGACTAACGCCACAAACACTCCAATCAAAGCTAAGATAATAAACGCTGCAATACAAACCATGACAATATTATACCATACCGCTATCGCAGAAACCTAAAGTTCCGTGGGGCTCTTCACGAAACGGACTAACTACCGCTCATACAACGAACACTAAAGCCGAGGTTCTTGATGCTGCTGCCGTAGGTACCAGGGTAGACGAGGCTACTGTTGAAGTACAAGCCATAGCTGTAGCCGCTACTGGCCAAGGTACTAGACCAATAGCTCCCGATTGAGCTACGATTGCTCGGAGAACTACCGTTAAAGGTGCCGGAGTAGATAAAATTATTTGGATAACTTCTAAAAGCTTGAGTTCTAGTCTTATCTATAAAAAAGCGCAAAGGTCTTGGACCTTTGCTTTTTCTAGCCTTGGAGATATTTCCATTACCGCTCCCGTGAAGCCCTTTGGGGCTTCTCGGGAAGGTAACGGAAATTACCCAAGGCTATTCTCTCCTAGGAAGAGACCTACTGGGCAATACACCTAACTGACTGACCGATGAACTTATTGTAGCTATAGGTACCGGGGTACACGTTAGAGCTACTCAGATACAGATTGTAGCTACTGAATCTACTGACCACGGTAGAGGACCAATAGTAGCCGTAACCGCCCCTATTGAACGGCGAGCTAACATTGAAGTAGCCGGAGTAGATAAAGTTATTAGGATAGCTTCTAAGAACGTTAGAGGCGTTAGCTCCTTCTGTAGAACCTGTATAGTATGGTTGTGTTTGGCTAGAAGTATTGGCTGGTTCTGTGCCAATAGTAGCTACACTTAGTTTCCAGAAGTCACTAACTGTAGTGTTGTTTTTATTTCCACCTGCAGGAAGTTTCCAACCAGTAGGACAAATGGAAGTATTTGCGATGGTTTGGTTGTTGGTGCCGTAGTAGCTAGTATCTGCTACAGCGGCAGACCAAGTGTACCAGTTGCCTACAGAGTACGTATTAGCATTGTTGTTCCAGGCGGTCATGTTAGTAGCAGGAGAAGATGTGTTTTGATTATTGTATCTTGGGAAGCGGTAACCCTGGTTACTACCTGTGATATTGGTGGTAGAGTAGAGAGAGTTAGCAGTAGTGGAGTTAGAGAAGTCAGCAGTTTCTGGGTTGGCGAGGCCGATAAATCCCGATGCATAGCCTTGGGCGAGACTACCATCAGAGTTACCAGTAGTATCGTTGTCTAGCCTGAGGTTTTCTATCATCCAGCAGTTACCATCGGCGAGTTTAGCTATGGCGTAGGTATTGTTATCTCTTTGGTCTGTAAGGGCAGTAACATTGCCGGCGTTCATGGTAGAACAACCATTCCAGGATTGGAGATTACCCGCATTTGGTACCCATACTGCATAGAGTGATAAGCCCTTTGTAGTCATATCAGCTGGAGTAGTAATATCAGCATTGGGACCGTAAATGTGATATCCTGCATTAGCTCCAGTACCATTACCATTAGCATCATTAGCATTTAGTACCCAATCGAATTTATCTGTCCAGCCAGCAAAGCCGTATCCTGAACGTTGGAAGTTAGAAGCCCAGAGGGTAGCAGAAGCGTTATTGCCAAGACTACACTGATTACCCATAGTATCTGTGACCCCACTAGCATTTGGCCAATAGGAGATACATCCGGCTGTAGAAGGCTGAGGCTGAGTAGGTGCTTCCGCAGTGCTTGGGTGGACCATGGTGTATCTAACTTTGCCAGTGTATGTAGCGGCTACCTGTGTAGGTGAGACATAAACGGCATAATGAGTGTCAAGCCTTGCCCCCTCGGCACCAGTGCCTGCATCAGTGGCAGAAGTGCGTTTGGCTACCAAAGTATAGGTGCTGGGCACTGCGCTAAAGCCATCAAAACCATTTTGAATAGTAATAGGATAAGTAGGATTAGGATTAGAGTTGGTAGGAGTAGATAATCTCATTGCCCAGTTAGAAGTGGGGCCACTCTGAGCTGTACCAGTAACAATATTGCCAGTATTGGTGCCGCTAGCACCAGGATTGGCTAGATTAGTAATTAAATCGGTATTGCCGTATTCCTCATTGCCGTACCCAATTGCATAGAGTGCAAACCCGGATGCGTCATTACAGGTGGCTACAATAGTAGTGGAGCCAATATTGGGATTATATTGCCCAGGCATCATTGAAACATTGTAAGTTTTACCGGCGCCACCAGTTGAATCTTTTATGCTGCAGGCTGCTGGCACGGTAATTATTACATCGTCTACTATGGTGTCTTTATCCTCGGCGAAAGAAAAAGGTAAAGTCAAAAAACAAAAAGCAAACGTCGATAAGCCAACTAAAGCTAAAGACAAGCGCTTGAATAAATTATCTATCATAAACCTCCTTATGCTAAATCAATTATAACATAAGAATTTTACTTTAGTAAATAATTTTTTGCATGATTTTTTTGACTTTTTCGATATCTTCTGGCCGATTGTGCAGCCCTAAAGAAAACCTAACTAGTGGAGGCATGCCCAGTACATGGTCTAGATAATAATGTACGCAAAAATATCCTGTGCGCGCCATGATATCTTCACGTGAAAGCGCCGAACCCAAAAGATGCGAGTCAAGTCCATCTACATAAAAAGACATCGTTGGATTAGCCTCGTGATTTATCATATGTACCTTGTCGGAATTGTTTAAGAAGTTGTATAATTCCGTGTAATTGTACTCTAAGTTTTGCCAGTCTTTCTTAGGCAGTTTGTTCAGCCAGTCAAGCGCTGCGCCCAGACCGACGATTTCTCCCCAGGCTTGCAATCCCGATTCAAACCTAGTATAGCGATGTTCTTTCCCTGTTGCGGAAAGAACATAGGCGCTTTTTTCAACATCATCTACCATGCCACCGCCTACGAAACCTTGTATCATTTTATCCATCAAATCATCCCGCCATACAATCACGCCTAGCGAGGGGGCATATAATTTGTGAGCCGAAAAACAAATCGCGTCTGGCTCCATGCCGCGCAAAACATCGGATGAGTGCGCCATTGCTTGCGCCGCATCGATAATGATAATACCGCCAGCTTTATGCGTGGCTTTTATCACTTCTTTGATATTTAGGAGTTTACGCCCGTCAAAATTAGAAGCACAGTTAACCACTACTACAGCATCGGTAAAATCATAGGCGCTTATATCAATTGAGCCGTCTTCCTCGCGCTTAATTACCTCACGCGGTAAGCTCGTGCGCTCAGAAAACGCCATCGTGGCTAGGAACGGCGAGTTATGTTCTATCTCGCTGGTAATTACTTTTTTGAATCCATCTGGCTTCAGTTGTGACAAAATAAGATTAATCCCATAAGTAGTGTTAAGTGTAAAAGAAACAGTATATTTACGAGGCGAGAGCTTTAAAAACTTAAGGACCTTATCCCGTGTAGCCTCTACCTTTTCATCGGTTTCTAACCCCCATTTATACTTAACCCGCTCGCCGCAAGAATTATGCTCTGTATAATAACTGTTAATTGCCTCAATTACTGGGCGTGGCCTCAAGCTTTGGCAAGCCGCGTCTAAATATACTTCCCCCTCACCTAAATAGTCAAAATCATTCATGTGTATTATTATATCACAGGAAATTGTGGTACTTTTGTTTCTTTGATGTCTAGCTATGCTATAATGTGGTTAGTATAGCCGTAATATTAAATATAATGCGCATGGCGCAAGGGGTTATTATGGCTAATAATTCGTTCGTAAAAGCCAAAATGAATGTCAAAGATAATCAAGTGAGCGTAATTCGCGTTGGCGATATAGACTATATTTCGTTGACGGATTTAGCTAGGTATAAAAATAGAGAAACACCTGGCGATGTAATTATTAAATGGATGAGCAGCAAAACGGCATTTGATTTTTATTCGCTGTGGGAAGAACTATCTAATTCTAATTTTAAACTAGCGGAATTCGGCGAGTTTAAAAATGATGCCGCCACTCAATCGTTTACCATGAGCCCTTCGCGATGGGTAAAATTAACTAACGCCAAAGGATTTATTACTAAACGAGGTAAATATGATGGCGGCACGTTTGCGCATCCCGATATTGCGCTAGAATTTGCATCGTGGATTGATCCAGCTTTTAAATTGTATTTAATAAAAGAGTTTGAACGTCTAAAGACCAATGAAACTTATCAAAATAAAATAGAATGGTCCGTAAGGCGCAGTTTATCCAAAACAAATTACAGAATCCAAACAGAAAGTATTAAGGAAAAATTAATCCCAACTCTTACGGATTCGCAAAAGAAGTATGTATATGCGAGTGAGGCGGACGTTATTAATGTGGCTTTATTTGGAAAGACCGCTAAAGAGTGGCGAGAAGAAAATCCGGAGTTAGAAGGTAATATCCGAGATCATGCAAATATTTTGCAATTAATTATATTGAGTAATCTTGAATTGCTTAACGCTAGTATGATTGAGGAAGGCATTAGTCAGGCGGAACGACTTGAGAGGCTAAACAGTAAAGCGATTGCTGAATTAAATATTTTGATAAATGATAAAAATATTTTCGGAATAGACAATCTCGATACTAAATTGTTAAACTAACAAAAAACTGCATATATTATATATGCAGTTTTTGAAACAATTAGCTGACTTTTGTGATTTAAGCGAGCTCTACGGTTGCACCAGCCTCTTCAAGAGCTTTCTTCATGGCTTCGGCGTCGTCTTTGGCAACCTTTTCCTTAACGGTAGCAGGAGCACCATCAACGATAGCTTTGGCTTCGCCTAGACCAAGTCCAGTAGCTTCCTTAACAGCCTTGATGACTGCGATCTTTTGAGCACCAGCGTCCTTTAGGACTACGTCGTACTCAGATTTGCCTTCGTCGGCAGCAGCGCCGGCGTCAGCGGCAGGACCAGCAGCGACAGCAACAGCTGCAGCAGCAGGCTCAATGCCATATTCGTCCTTGAGGACATTCTTTAATTCGTTTACTTCGAGAACAGTTAATTTAACTAGTTCTTCGGCTAATTTTTTAATATCTGTAGCCATGATAATCCTTTCTAATTATAGATTGCTAATTTGCGTGAGCTTCTAGACCAGAAATTATACCAGACAAACCTCCTGAAAGACCAGAAATACTGTCGGTAACTGGTGAAAGAAGTTGTGCCACCACCTGAGCGATAAGCTCATTCTTGGTAGGCATAGCAGCAAGTGACTTGACTTCTTCTTCGGAAAGAGAATGACCAAGATCATTGAAGCCACCTGCCAGACTAAGGGCATCGTGAGTCTTGGCAAACTCGGCCAAAACCTTGGCAGGAGCTACCTCGTCATCGCTGGAGATTGCGTAAAGCAATTGTCCAGTAAGACCAGTAGTATCAGTGTCTTTGTAGACGGCGATTTGCCCCATTGCAACGCGCACTAAACGGTTTTTGACAACCTTAATCTTGACACCGGCCTCGCGTGCGGCTTTTCTTAGTTCCTGGAGCTCAGCCACAGTTAAGCCTTGATATTTGGCATAAACCGTAGTTTTAGCGCCAGAAAGTAGCTCTGTCAAATCAGCAACCAATGTGTTCTTTTTATCCTTGGAAATTGCCATAAAAAGTCCTTTGGTTAATTTGATATTCGAGTCAGCTAATTGTTAAATAGCGTCACCAAATTAAATTATAAGAAATTCCTCGGTGGCATAATTAAGATTTCTCCGCCACTGTCTTTGGTAACTTTCTCAATTATACCACGACAATGCAAAATAAGCAATAAAAATTATCAGTTTGGGACCGTTCGGAGGCTGCTGCCGAGACAGAGGGCACTTGCCCCGTGAAGACGGGCGCAAGCGACCCGTGTCCCAAACTGATATTTTTATTGCTCAGTCTACGTGTTTTGTAGTGGCAAATTGGAAAATTGCACCAAGTAGAGTAAATGCACCGATTAGTGGAAAATAAAAGATTTGCTCATTGAGCACACCTGGGAACATGTTTAAAAGAGCGATTGTAAGTGCATAGGCACCAGCTGAAGATGTTGTAATAATAATTGCGGGCTTGATCATGGCGGTGGCTGCTGCGGCGGCAACTACACCGATGATTGCCCCAACCGCCAAAGTCGGCACATCCGTGCCGAAGTATTGCACGATAATCATCATAACTAAGAAAAAGCAAATCCCCGCCACGCAAAGTTTTTCAATCGAGAAACCAAGCAAGGCGAGCAATAAACCGCCAGCAATTGGCAGCAAAATCTGATAAAGTTCACTAGCGGCAATCGCTGGAACCGAACTATTAATCAAAGGCATGATAAACATCATCAAATTATAGCCAATCAAAAACCAAACAATAAAAAAGGCTACTTTCTTGATACGATAGCCAAATAACATTACGGCTAAACCAAGGGCCGCCATGATTAATAATTCATAAAGTTCCATCCCCCCAAATTTTGCTTTGATTTGTCGTAAGTATTCCATGGCTACATTTTACAAAACAAAATAAATACTTTCAAGACCATAAGCTTGGCCGAACGTCCTTGAACGCCCCTTGGGACGCGTCCCAGTGTGTCTTGAAAGTATTTAATTCTGTTTTATTGAAACTAGTTATATAGATTCTCAACCGCAATCGAAGGACCCATGGTTGTGGTAACAAATACAGATTTCACATAGGTGCCTTTAAGTGACGCTGGTTTTTGAGCCTTTAAGCTATCAAAGAAAGTATTGGCATTCTCGATGAGCTTGTCGGCACCAAACGAAACTTTACCAACGCCGATATGGACAATAGATTGCTTGTCGACGCGGTATTCGACCTTACCAGCCTTAGATTCTTTTACGGCCTTTTCAACATCCATCGTGACGGTACCAGCCTTTGGATTTGGCATTAAACCCTTAGGGCCAAGTAAGCGAGCGTATTTACCGAGTTTAGGCATGTATTGTGGAGTAGAGATTAAAACATCGAAATTGATCGTGCCCTTATCAAGCTGCTTCAAGAATTCCTCATCTTCGGCGATGTCTGCACCAGCAGCCTTGGCAGCCTTACATACATCAAGTGGTGCAAACACTGCAACGCGAACTTCCTTGCCATTGCCGTTTGGTAAGACAATTGTAGTACGGATGTTTTGGTCTGCCTGGCGTGGATCAACACCAAGACGAGCATGAATTTCGACACTAGCATCAAACTTAGCAGGATTAGATTTAATAGCCAAGTTAATTGCGTCTTTAAGATTGTAAACCTTACCCTTTTCGACTAGTTTCGCCATCTCTTGGTATTTCTTACCACGACGCTCTAATCTAGAACGCGTAATTGGAGTAGCGCCCTTTGGCTTCACGATAGCTTCTTCGGCTTTACGTTCAGCCTTGCGAGCTTGGCGCTCTTCTTCGGCTTTTACTTCTTCTGCGTGTTTTTTGGATTTTTTACCAGACTTAGCAAATTTCTCTGGTTTGGTAGTTTGTTCCTCGGTAGCTTCAACTACGTCGGTACTTCTTAAGTCTTTGACCTCTTCTTCGGCCATAATGATCCTTTCTGTGGTGATAACGAGCGTTCAGCTCTCCCAGCCATGATTAATAACTAAGATATTATAACAAATAATGGAGCAAAAAACAAGGGCGAGAAAGCAAAGTGCGCTTCTCGCCCAAACCAATCAGTACTCGTCGTCTTCGTCGTTCGAATCAACGTGGATGCGACTGTAAATAGCCCAGTCGCCTCTGTGCCTAATCTGACGATGGCACATGGCTAGCGCGTCGCGAATGACGATGAGGTCGTAAGACCTCGAAAACGCTTCCAGGCGAACAAAGAGATTATAAACCTCTACATCGCTCAGCTTCTCGAGCGCGCGCCTGGCCGAGTCTTCGTCGGGAATCCGCAAAAACGGCTCAGTTGCCAAAATGGCGAAAAGCCGAGCGTCGGTACGCGCCTTTGGCCTCATACCGAGGCCGCGAATCTTGTCGACAAGATCCTGATACTCATGACGCCCAGTCCGACAGAGAACATTAAGCAGCCTCCAGTATTTAATTACCACCTCTACGTTGCTACGACGGTTGCTGATTTTATATTGATGTACCATTGTAATCCCTTCGCTATACGACAGGAGCAATACTAACCATATTATATCATAAAACCTAAAATAAATCAATGCCAAAGGGCGAGCATAAAGCGCTCGCCCCAGAAGGCAAGAAGAAAGTTACTCTGATGGACCGCTGTTACCGCCCTTCCAACGGCCCTTGCCGCTACGCGTGCTGGGGTCAACCCCAAACTCGCAGCGATGGTGTCCGTGGGACTTGACCTTGTAGCTCAAGTCCACGGAAGCATCATGTAGCGCCTGGATCATCTCCGCCATGTAGCCATCGCGGAACTTTCCTGCAATGGCTTCTAGCCGAGTTCCCCTGAGACGCCGAAGCATATCCTCGGCCTCGTCGGCCGAATCAGCCGCGAGGAAGTCACACTCGACAACCCGAAACTCTGGGCCCAGAGGCGGTACCTTGCCGCCAATCTGCTCATGCCGCTTTTCAAGAAGCTTTAGGTACTTCTCGCGAAGCGAAATGTACTCCTGGCGCACTGGATGCAACCAGAAATACATTAGGAAGTCAATGTTCCTTTCGAATCTTTCTTCTGCTGTAATTTGCTGCGTTTTGGCCATGTTTACTCCTTCGGTCGAGGCCAATACTACCATCTATTATTATACCACAGATTAACAAAATTTGCAAGACTAACAAAAAAGACACCTCTTATAGCGTCTTTTTTGCGTAGATTAGTCTACAACTTCTACGCCCATTGAGCGAGCAGTGCCAGCTACAATCTTGATTGCGCCTTCAATATCTACAGCATTAAGCTGATCCATCTTCTTCTCAGCGATTTCTTGTAGCTGAGCCTTGGTAATTTTACCAACCTTATCTACATTGGGCTTACCGGAGCCTTTGTCAATCTTGATTGCCTCGCGGATTAGATCGTCAACTGGCTGACCAAGTGATTTCCAGTCAAAGGTGCGATCATCAAATACGCGAATATGAACAATTACATTTTTACCCATTAAATCTTTAGTTTTTTCGTTGAATGGGTTGATGAAATCCATCATATTTAAACCCCATTGACCAAGCGTGGAACCAACTGGAGGTCCAGCGGTAGCGCGCCCTGCCGGGATACGTAACTTAAGATTTCCGATAACTTTTTTTTCTGCCATGAAAATACCTTTCTAGTGCGTAACGGTTATATTATAACAATTAAGTGCAAAAAAGTAAAGGCGCCAAATTATCGCAATCTGTCCTAAGGGACATAAAGACTTGGCTCAAAAGCGACCCGGAGCGTGCCCGCAGGGCACGCTTGCGACAATTTGGTGCCTTAAACTAATTTAATTGCTTAACCTGAAGTGCGTCAAGCTCTACTGGTGTTTCGCGTCCAAACATCGAAACCATAACTTTAAGCTTACCTTTAGCTGCATCAATTTCAGAAATCGAGCCATCAAAGCCCTTGAATGGACCATCGGTAATCGAGACCACTTCCCCGACTTCGTATTTAACCGAAAACTTAGGATCTTCCACGCCCATGCGTTTTTTGATTTTGGCAATCTCTTTTTCCGAGACAGGGGTAGGCTGTGTACCAGTACCAATAAAACCAGTCACACCAGGTGTATTACGGATAATGTACCAAGTTTCATCCGATAACTTCATATCGACAAGTACATATCCCTGTAGAATCTTGCGATCAACAATTTTCCGTTTGCCGTTTTTGA